>JAJZZT010000498.1 GCA_021797415.1 Bacillota bacterium | reverse complement strand
GACCAAAATAAGACGCGATGCAGATGATCTCTGTGTTGCGCACAAGTCGATGAGCCAGGAAACTCCGATGGCGACGTTGGAAACCCCCGCCTAGGCGCGAAGCGCCAGGCGGAGGGAAGTTCATGAGACAGGGGCGATTGAGTATACCATTACACCACTGTGGGACTACTCGTTTTCTACCGAGAATCATAGCAACAATGGGAGAGTGTATTTTGCCGACATCAAGTCGTTTGGTGAGTTGCCCCTGTATGGCATGGAGCAAATTGGATTTTTTGATGATATTCCAGAAAATTTGACCTATGATCGCGAAAAAATCCGCCAGAATTTAGAGCGAGTAGAGAAGTTATTTAGATCAATAAACGGTTACACTGCATGTTTATGCGTCGCTGCTGTCCGATGTTTGTGGAACTATCGGGCAGGAATGTGCATTAAGGGGTGCTTATGTTGGAGACGGTTAGTGTGAATAAGCCCAATACGATGTCAGTCCTTGTAGCAAGCATTCCACATGGTTCCTCATTACTTACTACTGAGATGGCGGAGAACCGAGATCGCTATGTGACCCTGTCCAATAATGACTGGTTTCTCAGCGATTTGTTCAATTTCTTATATAATTTAGGCATAACGACCGTATCTGCAAATTACAGCCGGTATGTAGTTGATGTAAACAGAAATCTAGTGTTTAGGGATGCCAATGACGAATATACCAAGTCTCTGGTCTATCAAAAGTCCACTTTTGGGCGAGACATATACAAAACCCCCCTTTCCGACGAGGACATTTTAAAAAGGATCGAGGAAGTTTACAGGCCGTTCCACAAAGTGCTCTCGGCGGAAATTTCCCATATCCGCGAAACCACTAACAGGGCGTTCCTAACTGATTTACATAGCTTTGGGTTTCCGCCCGATGCGGACGTTGTATTGGAAACCTGTCATGGAAAGAGCTGTTCTACAGGCTTTCTAACCTTGATACAGGATGCCTTTATTGCAGAGGGTTTCTCTGTCAAGGTGGACGTCACTGGTCTTACAGGTGGCTTCATAGTTTCGAACTATGGATCTTGGCATAATGTAGAGGCTGTGCAAATTGAAATAGCGTACAGGTCGTATATAGAGCAAAGAGAATTTGGCGAAGAAGAAGTGACCACGAGAGATGAGAAACTCTTCCAAGACACCAAGGTTCGACTGGCTAGAGCATTCGAAACGATTAACTCGCATGTCACGACTCTATAGTCTGGCTACCAGACTGACTGGTTCTATCGTAATGGAGCTATCGGGTGCGTTAGTACCGTAAGTTGCACAAGATTTCAAATGTCGCTGCTTTTCTTCTCATTGACAAGGCTAATAGTATTAGCTATGATCGCGGTAAAGCTATTGGCATTAGCCCAAAAGGAGGAGACGAACGATGACGAACCGGATATCCATGGCGGAGCGGACACAATTTCTCAACCTGCCCGAGGGGCGCGTGGCCTATGACGAGCGGGGTGATGGCCCGCTTGTGATTTGCGCGCCCGGCATGGGAGATCTCCGGTCCGTTTATCGATTCATGGCCCAATCCCTGGAGGAGGCGGGGTACCGTGTGGCCCTAATGGACTTGCGAGGCCACGGTGACAGTGACGCCACCTTCACACAGTATGACGATGTCGCGGTGGGCCGCGACTTGGTAACCCTGACCCGCGCCCTCGGAGGTCCCGCCGTCTTAGTCGGCAATTCGATGTCGGCTGGTGCCGCGGTGTGGGCCGCGGCAGAGGCATCTGAATTGATTGTGGGACTGGTGTTAATCGGTCCGTTTGTGCGCAATGTGCCGATCGGCGGATTTGCTCATGCGGCATTTCGTCTGGCCCTGCGCCGTCCTTGGGGACTGGCGGCATGGGTATCCTACTACCGCCGCCTCTATCCAAGTCAACAGCCCCGCGATCTGGCCGCGCATCAGGCCGCGATTCGGGCCAGCTTGGCCCGCCCAGCCCATTGGCGGGCGTTTGTGGCCACCACGCATACGTCCCACGCACCGGCCGAGAATCGCTTGGCAGACGTCACTGTGCCGACCTTGGTGGTGATGGGAACCCAGGATCCCGACTTCACAAATCCGTCAGTCGAGGCGCATTGGATTGCCGATCGCCTGTCAGGGCGGGTTGTCATGGTCGACCATGCGGGTCACTATCCGCAGGCGGAGTATCCTGACCTTGTCACACAGGCGGTTCTGACGTTTCTGAAGGAGGCGGGCCATGCCGCGCGCTAATCTGAGCCCTGCCAAAATTTTGGACTGCGCGGTGGAATTGGTTGATGTCCATGGCTACGAGCAATTGAGTATGGCGTCGCTGGCCCACACCTTTGGCGTGGCGGTGCCCAGTCTCTATAAGCATGTACCGTCGCTGGCATGGATACAACGGGGCGTGGCCGAGCACGGCTTGCGAGAACTTGGCGATGCATTTCAACAAGCGGCTGCCGGACGGTTCCAAGAGGAGGCCTTAGATCACATGTCGCGGGCCTACCGCGAGTACGCGAAGGTACATCCGGGCCGCTATTCCGCGATTCAGCGCGCACCCGATCCCGGTGACACTCATCTGCAGCACCTCAGCAGGCGCGTCCTGCGCCCGATCTATGATATGCTCGAAACGTATGGTCGCACGGGTGATCAGGCCACGCACGACGTAAGGCTGTTGCGTGCGGCCTTGCACGGGTTTGTCTCGCTAGAGATGGCGGGCGGCTTCGGAATGCCGCTCAACGTGGAAGAATCGTTCGACCACCTCATCGCGGCTCTGGATACGACCTTTCAAAGTAACCTCCGGTAAAAGTTCGCCAGATACCCGAATCTCGTGGCATCAAGGTAAGAACCACGCCTCTTAACGCGGTGTGTGCCTCATTCATTCTCGCCCCCGTATGCGCATTGACTGTCTCCCCGAAAGAACGTCAGATCTCGTCCCCTTCGTGCATAATCTGTATGACGAGGTTCATCATGAATGACCTCATCCAGCACCATCGGAATGAGCCCGGAAAGCCTCTCCGCAATGCCCTCTTGACGTGTGCGGGGAGTTCCGGTAGCGTGGGGATGTGCCGCTCGATATTCGCTGGTCGTTTCGCGATCGGGCGCTGGCCCGCCAATCGCTGGCGCAACTCTTGGCATGGGACTTCGACCTCCTCATTATCGCCCACGGTCCCTGTGTGGGGCGGGACGCCAAGGACGCGGTCAAGCAGGTTTATAGTTGGCTTCAGTCTTGAGGTGCGTGATGGATCGCGATGTGGTAGCCATGAGAGAACTACACCGTACAAATGTCCAATTTATGAGTGTTATAGATCGTCATAACATCCAGATCGAGATCTGGGAACGCGGAGCTGGTTATACATTGGCTTCAGGTAGTAGTAGTTGTGCGTCGGCAGCCGCAGCTTTCCGCTTAGGATTAACGCAAAATATTGTTAAAGTTCACATGCCAGGTGGGGTACTCGATATTGCTATCCTGGATAATTTCAAGATGCTGATGACTGGACCTGTGGTTTTTGTATCTAAAGGAGTTATATCTGACGAGATTCTAATATGACGAGGGATCACCTTGGTGGTGTCAACGGGCAATTTGCTCAATAGCATGATGGCTAATCATACGGGAGTGATGTCATAATGAGTGATGGGTTGGTTGAATATCCCAAGGTAATCCTGCCGCGCTTATGTTATAAATTTTGTCCAATGTGCCGCACAGCTCTGACTGTAGGGGTTATTAATGACGACAATATCAAACGAGTATTGTGTCCCGCTTGCGGGTGGGTTCACTATCCAACCAACGCGATGGGCGTCAATGTGGTCATAAGAGTGGGCGAAAATGGGGTGGTTGCTTTATTGCCTCCAAATGAGCCTGAGGACACCCCCGCCGCACTCCCGGCTGGGCATGTGGAATATGGCGAATCTCCTGCAGAAGCGGCAGTACGAGAGTCAAAGGAAGAGACTGGTCTGGACGTAGAAGTAGTCCGGTTCTTAGGTTGGGAATTTAAACGTGACAAAGGGTATCCGGGGCCGATGGCTAGCTTCTTTTTCGAAGCGAAATCTGTTGGAGGACGACTTGTTGAAAGCGAGGAGGGTAAGCTGCAAATTTACCCAATAGGTGATTTTCCAGCCATATCCCCGAATCGAGGGGGCAGTTTTAACGCCTGGAAACTGTTTAATGAGAGTCCTCAACTTTAATCAAACTAATTTCTTGTTCAGGCAAAAGGCGGCTGGATTCTCTTTGTTTACATGCTATATTTGGATATGAGATGTTCCGTGCTGCTGGCCGCGTGCGCCGCACATATCGGCGTGCCGGTGCTTGTCGCGCAAAGCGTGAACCAGCAAGCCATGATGGACCTGGCCGACCAGTTGTTGCGCGAGGTGGGCATTCCGTCCGCCGGGCCATCCGGTGTGTATCTCACGGACCAAGGGGATGCGGCGCCTGATGGGATGTGGAAATCCATCCAGAAGAACTTGGATGAGTTTTCATTATGGGATTAACATCTGCAAATGCGACAGAAGGCGTTGCCGGGGAACGCACAGGGATCTCCGAAACCTGAAACTAATAATAATAGTTTACAAGATATATATATTCGTTTATAATTCGGATGCATTAGTTTTTATCCTGCTTGAGGATGCAACAGACTTTCGTCCCCCTGGCGGATGATCCCGTGGAGGTACAGAATGATTCATATCATCGCGCTGCCGGTCGTAGGATTCCTGATCGGATTGTTCATCATCACGCTGGGCGGCGGCGGCGGTGCGGTGTACGTCGGGGTGCTGACGGTATTTTTCAATATTCCACCGGCAATCGCGGCCTCGACGTCGCTGGCGACCATGATCCCGACCACCGCCATGGGCGCGTTCAGTCACGCAAGGGTCGGAAACCTCAACATCCGGCTCGGCCTGTATATGGTCGGCGGCGGTGCGGCGGGCGCCGTCGTCGGTTCCGCGTGTTCCGGCCTGTTGCCCCACAGTGTGTACGACAAGATATCCGGCCTTTTTATCGTGGGGATCAGCCTCCAGATGCTGGCCCAGTTTCTCAGGCAGAATCACAAGTCGCCGGACGATGCGCCAAAGGCGCCGGCCACTCGCCTCACCTTTGCGCAAATCGTCAAAGCAGGAACATACGGTGCGGCCGGCGGCGTCTTGTCCGGCCTGATCGGCATCAGTGGCAGCCCCGCCATCGTGGTCGGGTTGTCCGTGTTGGGATGCGACGCGGCGGAAATCGCCGGCACGTCCGCATTCGTCCTGCTGGGGGTGGCCTGCGCAGGATTTCTGTTGCATCTCCGTCTCGGAACCGTCGACTGGCCCCTGGTTGGCCTGTTCCTCCCTGGAACCCTCAGCGGGGCATTCATCGGGCCAAAGGCGATCAAACGGATCAGCAGTGCTGCGCGGGAAAGGGTCCTGCGGCCCGTGTTCTTTATTTTAATGGTCGGCACAGGCTTGGTCCTGGCCCTCAGATGAGAGGAAAAAGGAGCGGGAACAATGATCATCGCGGACGGCGTCACCATGCTCAGGAGCAGTGCGGGAAGCCATGTTTTCCTGGTCCAGGCGGACGAAAACATATTGATCGACACCGGGAATCGCGGGCAATTTGAATCGATCCAAAGCGAACTGCAATCGCTTGGCGCCGAACAGCTCGCGGCCATCCTGCTGACCCATCACGATGTCGATCACATCGGAAACGCCAGACGGCTGCAGGAGTGGACGGGCGCGCGCGTATGGGCTTCGTCGGAAGACATCCCCTATATTGCCGGCGAAAAGAACCGCCCCGGCATCAAATGGGTCGTCCAGAGCATCATCCGGCCGGAACGGCCGATCATCGACGGCGCCTACGCCCCGGAGCAACACTTTGGAGAAATACAGGTCATCCGGTCTCCCGGCCACACGCCGGGACACGTGATGTTTCTTTATCGCCGGGTCCTGTTCTCCGGCGACCTGGTTTCCACAAAGAACGGGGAATTGCGACTGTTCCCTGCCTACTTCACATGGAATCAGCAGGAAGTTCTCAAGTCCCTGGCGTTGTTGAAGACCCTGGAATTCGACTGGCTGTGCCCGGCGCACGGCGAACCCGTGCGCCGCAATGACGCGGTGGAACGTTTTATCCGTCAATACTGAAAATGGCTGCCCGCAGCATCGGAAGTTTGCCGGACGCCGGGCAAGACCGCGAAATGATAAGGGGACATGGGATGAAGTCCTCTGGGCATGGGAGGAGAAGACCTGTGACATCCCGCAAAAGGCTGGATCGCGCGATCATCTTGCACACCGCCGCCGAGTTGGCCGAAGAGGTCACACTGGACCGCCTGACGCTGAATCAGGTGGCCGCGCGCCTGGGAGTGAAACCCCCGTCGCTGTACAACCATGTGCAGGGATTGTCTGACGTTTTTGCCGGGCTGGCCGCGCTTTGCATACAACGACTGGGAGCGGTGATCGCCAATGCGGCCGTCGGCAAGTCGCACGAGAACGCGATCATGGCGATTGCCCGCGAATACCGGACGTTTGCCCGGTCCCATCCGGAACTGTACAAAGCCATATTGAGATCGCCGCAAATGGAGCACAGCGCGGTCACGGAAGCAAATGACGAAGTCGTCCGGATCCTGTTCAAGGTGCTGGAACCGTACCACTACGGCGAGGAGGAGGCGTTTCACAAGATCCGCGGTATGCGAAGTCTCCTCCACGGGTTCGTGTCGCTGGAGGAGGCGGGATTTTTCCGGGCGCCGTGGGACGTGGACAAGAGTTATGAACAGATGGTTGCCGGCATCCTCGCCAACATGAAACCGGAGTAAGGGAGTGGTGGATCGGAAAATGATTCGAAAGTACATCGTCGCATATGAATGCGGAAATTTTGGGGAATACATCAGGGGCGGGCGTATCCGTGCTGATCCAGGCGTACGATATCCGGCGATCAGCTCATTCCATATTTTTACTTTGACATATACCCTGCAGGGTATATATAATGGGGACGTGTGAGCGGGTTGGTCCGCCATCATCACGAGAGAACCGGAGGAGGAACACGCTATGCCGAAACAATGGATGTCCGTGGATGTCAAGGAAAAGAGAAGGGCGACCGCAAACCTGCAGATCATCGATGTGCGGGAGCCGAGCGAATTTTCGTCCGGACACATTCCCGGCGCAAGATTGATACCGCTCGGACAACTGTCGGAACGCTATAAGGAGATCGATCCGCATGCGGAAACGGTCGTCGTATGTCACAGCGGCGGGCGCAGCAGTGTCGCATGCGACTATCTGGAACGGTTGGGGTATAAAAAAATCTACAATCTACTCGGCGGCATGTCGCGCTGGGACGGCGACATCGCTTACTGATCCGCCGCAAAACGGCACTTGCCTCATGCGCAGTTCCCCGCGGCTCGTTCCCGGGGGCTGCGCGACATGGGCGGGTAGATTTCTCCTCGTGACTCCATTCTCTGGGAACTGCACGCGACAAGCGACAACATCATATAGACGCCCATGGCGCCGGCGCGCCGCCTTCGGCAGGGTGAAAATTTGCTGGGTCGGCGCCATCCCCTTTGCTCGTCGCGAGTTTAGCGACAGCGGAAATATATCAGGCGGAAGGAAATCTACTGTGACAGCCCGTCCGTTTCCCGGTATACTGGTGCAAACGGCGGGGGGTCATGCGATGCGGATCTTGATTCAGGCGATTGCGCTGGCGGTGACGCTGAACCTCGCATGGATCGATGCCTGGCGCGGACTGTGGGGATTCACGGTTGTCTTCGGTCTCGAATCCGTTTACTACACCTGGACGATGATGAAACGGCCGATCGCCGTCACGGACCGGTTTTTTGCCTGGCTGGCATCCCTGTTGATCGCTCTTTTTCCGCTGTTCATCCCGTATGTCATCGGACCGTACCACGCTCCGCCGTGGCGCGCAGATCTTTCTAACCTTCTCATCCTTGCTGCCGTGACACTGGAAATCCTCGCACTCCTCACCTTGCGGGCATCCTTCACGCAGATCCCGGAAGCGCGCCGCGTCGTGCGCGGCGGTCTGTACCGCTTTGTGCGGCATCCGCTTTACACCGCGTATTTTTTTGCTTTTGCCGGCGAGGCGGTGCTAGTCATGGAGCCCGCGATGTGGGCGGCCTTCGTATTTTTTGTATGGCTGGAACTGGTGAGGGCGCGCGCTGAGGAGAGACTGCTCGCCGATGTATTTGGCGACGAATACGCGGACTACCGCCAGACAACCGGGATGTTTTTCCCGCGAGTCTTTCGGGGACGGGGGGGCAATCCATTCCGGAAGGCGCCGCCTTCGGCAGGGTGAGATATACCGGACGGATGGCGCGCACTCCTGCTGAAACGGGAGGTGCAAACTACCCGTGAATTAAATGGATAATCTTCTCTTCGGTATCGGAACCCAGTGACGGAGTATAGACGCTGCAACGCAAGTCATGGCTTCCCTGCAGTTGTAGACTCGTTAAGTCAAACAGCATTTTTCCGGCTTTGGCATGCCGAAATTCGATGGAGACTTCTGGGGCGGCATTCACTTCATTATGATTCCAGAATGTAAGGAACTCCGAGTTCCGGCTTTGCACCATCTCGATAAACCGGTTGTACCAAGGGTCGCCGATATACTGACCGTAGTATGACCGAAACATGGCCACAAACCCCCGAATGAAGTCAGTCCAGTTGGAAGCCAACGCCTTGAATTCTTTTCTCGTAAACAACAGCCAGATGATATTTCGTTCCTCAATCGGCACCTTGCCGAAATCAATGAACACTTCAGCGGCCGCTTTGTTCCACGCCACAACATTGCACCGCCTGTCTGAAACAATTGTCGGGTAATGTTCAAGCCGGTCGACAATTGTTCGCACTGCGGAGCGTATTGTTGGGGGATCGGAATTTATGGCCGCATGTTCCGTATGGCCTGTTGCAAGGACAAACAGGTACCTGCGCTCATCGTCATTGAGACGCAAGGCATTTGCAATGCTGTCAATGACCTGCGCGGATACCGAAATATCACGGCCTTGTTCAAGCCAGGTGTACCATGTGGTGCTGACTCCCGCCAGTTGAGCGACTTCCTCCCGCCTTAGACCCGGTGTTCGTCTTCTCTTTCCAACAGGCAGACCGACCGAATCGGGTTGCAGCTTTGCTCGATGAGTCTTTAGGAAATCCGACAAGGATTGATGGCGGAACGACTCGGTCATCGCTTGACGCATCCTCCTTTGGGATGGATATTACCTGAAAGCGCCGCAAAGCCCCTGGATTTATCCTTGTGGAGAGGGTTCAGACAGCATATTATTCATTATACCAGTATAAATGACCATCTGTATCAGGATAAACACTCATGGCATAATGGAAATACGACAATATGCCATAGAGGTGATCCGATGGAACAGGTTGTCATTACGGGCATGGGTGCAATAACGCCGCTTGGAAACGATGTGGATACATTCTGGAATGCCCTCGTTCAGGGCAAGTCTGGAATCTCCAGAGTTGACACGTTCGATGTAACTCGGCACAAATCAAAAATCGGCGGCGTCGTTCGCAATTTTGACCCTGAGCCAATGTTTGGACGAGAAATTCGCCGCATGGACCGGTTTTGTCAATTTGCTCTCGCCGCAACCGAACAAGCGGTGAAAGATGCCAACTTGGACTTCAATGTCGAGAATCATGAAAGAGTGGGCGTGTACATTGGAAGTGGGATTGGCGGCATTCAAACGCTGCTTGCCAATCATGAAATATTATTGCAGCGCGGACCCAATCGGGTAAGTCCGACCATGGTTCCCATGATGATTTCGAATATGGCTGCGGGGCAAGTCAGTATCCATTTCGGAATTAAAGGCCCATGTTTGGCTCCGGTTGCCGCTTGCGCGACAGGAAATATTGCCATTGGAGAGGCATACCGATTACTGCAGTACGGCAGGGCGGACATTGTGCTGGCTGGCGGCACGGAAGCCATAATGACGGAACTT
>JAJZZT010000454.1 GCA_021797415.1 Bacillota bacterium | reverse complement strand
AACGCCGCGTCGAAAGGATTGCTCTGCACTTCTTTGGAATTCTGCAAATTGACGAGCGCCGGCAGGTCCGCATTGACACGGAAAAACTGGATTTCCGGAGCCGTCGAGAGATACTGGGCCAGCGCCGTGGCGGACGGGATGTTGTGCCCGCGTTGATTGACCATGGCCGTCATCACGCCGATAAACGGACGGGCCGGCTTCCCGTTGGGGAGCTTGGGCAACGGCGCAACCCCGAGATCGATTTTCGCCTTCTGATCGTTCGAAACATCCCATGGTCCGTCAATCATCATCCCGAGTTTCCCGCTTGTGAAATGAGCAAGGGAAATGGCGCCCGTCGTATTCGGATTCATCCAGTGATACGACCAGTCCATGGCATGCAGGAGTGCGAAACCCTTGATTGCGCCGGGAGACGCTAGGCCGATGTCCGCGGGGTCCAAAGTACCGTTATGGTTGCCAAAGATGTAGCCTCCCATACCGCTGATAAACGCAAAATCATAGTACAGGTTGTGTTGGGAGAAACCGAATCCGTGCTGATTGGCGTCTTTGACAAACTGCGCCCACGTGACGGGAGGTGTCTTGATCAATTTTTTATTGTAGAAGAGAGCGGTCGATTGCACGGACATCGGATACGCGTATGCAGTCCCGCCGAACGTCACGGCGTTCATCTCCGTCGGCGTATAGGATTTCCGGTTGATCATGTTGTTCGGGATGGGGGCGATCAAGCCTTCTTCGCGAAACAGGCCAAGATTATCGTGCGGCATGGCTACCGCAACGTCGGGCCCTTTCCCCGCCCGCGCTGCGGTGGCGTAAAACTGGTATCCGCCGGACACCGCGCTCTGGTTGATCACGGTCACGGTGTCGCCGTGCGCTTTCGCCCACTTCTGCGCAAACTGTTGCACGACCGTGAACTCCGGAAGTCCCCAGTAGGACCACACCGTCAGGTGAACGCCACGCGGCAGCGACACTCTGGCAGCCGTGCGATGAACTGTTTGCGCGGCGACATTCTGCGGAGCAGCGCCCAGACCAACCGCGACAGTGCCCAGTGCGATAGCGGCCGCCATCGCCGTTTGGAATTTCTTTGCTTTTTTCATTTTTTGACTCCCTCCTGTTTTCCGTCCCTTGCTGCAAGTGCTTACATCCCATCACAGCTGTTGTCATGCATCACAGCGCCAGAACAATCGTTTGCATGCGCTGCGCAGCCCACCAGCTTCACAGAAAGTATCATAAGCCTACTCCAGAAATTACGCAAGAGGATTTCTCGGGGTGAGACGAGAAATTTCTCGGGATGAATCCAGGAGGAAAAATCCGCTTCAACCGCGATGAATTGCGGATCTGGAACACTTGGGGAACCTCTTCAAACAACTTGTCGCCCCTCGTCCGACAGATGAAAAATCACGAATACAGCAAATTAAATTGCGACATTTCTTTGCGTTTGCTAAGATAGAGTCGCATTTCGGATATGCAAACGTTATCCCTGCATGTTGCTCCCCCAGAAGAGCAAAGAGAATCGAGATCTGGCCCGTCACATCAGTCCTTAACTCCGAAAGGAAGGCAACGAATATGTCTTCAGGCACGGAACAGACTCGCGCTCGCACCGTCACTCGCGCTCGCTCCGCCATGCCCGGCGCACAGAATCTTCTGGCGTTGTCGGTTTATCACGAATCCATCGAACCTTTCGCCTATGCGCAGGGGGACCGGCTCTACATTCGTTTGCGCATTGGCCGGAACCTGGCCTCCGGCGTTGAGGTGGTGCACTGCGACAAGTTTCTGGCGGACAAAACGACAGCCGTTGCCGCGGCCTCGCATTATGCGCTTGACGGCGATCAACACGAACTATTTCAGGCCGAGCTCGTTTCTCCCACCAAGCGGTTCAAGTATTTTTTTCGCATCAGCGTCCATGAACAGGTCTCTTACTTCAGCCGGCGGGGTCTTACAGAGAACGCCCCCTCCTGGGACGATGCGTTTGAAGTGCCGTACTTGGGCGAACGCGACCAGTTCGATGCGCCGCCTTGGGCTGAGGGCGCCATTTACTATCAGGTCTTTCCCGATCGCTTCGCCCGCGACGGCACCGTTCCGTCCGCGCGAAAATTGTCCAAGTGGAACGCCGTCCCATCCGCCAAGAGCTATTTTGGGGGTAATCTGAGCGGTATCCGCGCCAAACTGGACCATCTGACGGAACTCGGGGTCAATGTGCTGTATATGACGCCCATTTTCCAGGCGTCATCCAACCACAAATATGACACGATCGACTATCTTCGTGTGGATCCTGACTTCGGAACGGAAGATGAATTGCGCACATTGGTTGAAGAATGTCACCAGCGCGGCATTCGCGTCGTCCTGGACGCTGTATTCAATCATATGGGCAGTGACCACCCGATATTTCTTGACATCCTGAAAAGAGGCCCCGAATCGCCGTACGCGGATTGGATCTATCCGGGTTCATGGCCGCTGTCGAAGAAAAAACGGAATTACGAGACATTCGCTTACGCGGCGCATATGCCGAAATGGCGGACGGCGACGCCCGAAGTGGAAACCTACCTGATTGATGTTGCCCGGTACTGGATCGAGAAAACAGGGATTGACGGCTGGCGGCTCGACGTATCCGACGAAGTGGAGCACACCTTTTGGCGACATCTTCGTCAAAGCGTGAAACACCTCAAACACGACGCCCTCATCTGCGGGGAAATCTGGCAAGTGGCCACTCCGTGGTTGCGCGGAGACCAATTTGACGCCGTGATGAACTATCCCTTTACGCACGCCGTGCTGGACTGGCTCGGCAAGGGTGTCATTGACGCGGCGGAATTTGATTGTCGGATCGAACAAATTCGCGCGCAATACCCTGAAAACGTTCTCCCTTATCTCTGGAGTCTGCTGGATTCCCACGATACGCCGCGGCTCCTGGACGAATGCCGGTTCAACCGCAGGCAAGCCGATCTGGCGATGTTCGTCCAATTCACCGCAGTGGGATCTCCTGTCATCTACTATGGAGACGAGGTCGGGATGACGGGAGGAAAAGATCCGCTGTGCCGCGGCGGCATGCTGTGGGAAAAAGAAGACCAGGATCGGGCCGTTTTCGAACACTACAAGCAATTGGTGAACTTGCGCCGCACCCATGCATCCCTTCGGCAAGGCGCCTATCGCCCTCTCTTTCGCGGAATATCCCGACAACTATACGGCTATCTGCGCCAAGCAACAGATCCGGATAAAGGAGTGGAGGAAACGACCTTTTGCGTGCTGAACAACGCCGATGGGCCGGTGGAGTTCACCTGTTCGGATGCTTTATTGCCCGGCGGGCTGTACAAGGCGATATATGGGCATAAGAGTGATGTATTCGTCAAAGCCGGAGATACGCTGACCATTCCGGGGAAGAGCGCCATCGCGTTCCTGCGGACGGAGGATGAACATGGCCGCTAATATCAAGGATGTCGCGAAGCAGGCCGGCGTGAGCCCCTCCACCGTGTCGCGCGTTATCGCAAACAGCACGCGCATCAGTGAAGGAACGCGCCAACGCGTACGCACGGTTATGAAAGAGCTCAATTATCATCCCAACGCGATTGCCCGCAGCTTGGTGAAGCAAAGCGCCCAGGCGATCGGTCTGCTCATTCCAAGCACGATTGACCAGTTTTTTTCAAATCCGTTTTTCCCTGAAGTGCTCCGCGGAATCACACAGGTTGCCCAGAACGCCGGATACGATCTGTTCCTTTCGACCGCGCTGCACGGGCTAAACGATATCGAACGCCTGGAACACATGGTGCGCGGCAAGCAGGTGGACGGCGTCATTCTTCTTACGGCAAGAATTTCCGACCCACTGTTGGTGGTGCTGACGGAGAATCACATTCCCGCGGTGCTGATTGGGCGGCCGGCTGTCCCGACAACGATCTCGTGGGTCAATAACGACAACAGGCAGGCGGCGTACGACGCCACGAACCACTTGCTGAGGCTGGGGCACAAACGCATCGGCTTCATCGGCGGGGCGTCCGACCTGGTCGTAACCATGGACCGCTTGTCCGGTTATGCATCTGCATTGGAGGACGCCGGAATTTCCTTTGATCCCAGACTGGTCATCTCAGAGGATTTTTTAGAGGAGGGCGGCTATACGGGCATGATGCGATTGTTGGCTATCCCAGAGCGGCCCGGCGCCGTCATCGCATCCGACGATGTTCTGGCATTCGGCGCCATGCGCGCCGCCGGCGAACTGGGCTATCTCATACCGGACGATCTCGCGATCGTGGGATTCAACGATATTCCTCTCGCCAAACTGTCCAATCCGCCGTTGACCACCATGAATGTGCACATCTTTGAGTTGGGGCAGCAGTCCGCCCAAATGCTCCTTGCCCAGATGAAACAGCCCGACGCCGATCCCAGGCAGCATCTTGTCTCGCACGACCTCGTGATTCGGCGGTCCTGCGGCGCATGGAATCCCCTGACGCCGAAATCCTACCAGGGCGATCCCCTCTGACATCCATCCCTCCAGAGCAAGAAACACGGGTGTACCAAGAGACAGGGGTCTCCGCGTATGCGGAGACCCCTGTCGTTACGACAATCAAAATCAAGACGGAATCGTCAGATCCCAGGTGACCCCGTTCCAGGAACTCAAGATCCCTAAACGTTTGACCACCTGCATGATCCAGTAAGTAAACGTCAAACCTCAAATCTCGCTTTGAATATCAAACCACGGCAAAATTCAAGTAGATATCAAGTCATCTGTTTAAGGTCCGCGAAAATTGCGTTGGCCCGTTGCATTGAGGATTTAATAGTAGATGAGAGTTGAGGCACAGAATTATCATAATCCATCATGTTGCGCGCCCGCCGTAACCTCTGACCTTCGAGACCTATTTTTTTCGCTCTCTTCCCTTGCAGCTTTTCAAACGTAGACCATACGATATGATGGTCGTTCATTCCGTGTCCAATTGGAATGGATTTTACCTCCAGCCAATTTCGAGCCATACAAAAAACTGAGTAATATGCCCGACTTACCGCAGTCCGCTTTGCGGCTTCGTCCTCCCGCTGAACCAATTCATTCGCAAGATCGAGATACTTGGACCATTCGAACATTATACGTACTCCACATCAATGACTAATTTACCACGTGCCGTCTCCACCTTGCCTAGCCACCAGGTTTCGTCTAGCTGCTCCAAAATTGGTTGAATCTTATCAAAGTTTTCTGTTGTCCGTATCAAAAGATACAACAGACCCTCATCATTCTCATCTTCCTTAAAAACATCAAGAACCAAATGATATCGAAATCCTAGGAACAAGCGTCCGATATGCGGATATGCTTCAAGCAATATTGGAATAAGAAATGTCTTATTCCGCACGAACTGAGATACCTCAAAATAATCAAGAGGATCGAATAACTGTTCGATCTGATTAAATGTCTGAACGCCAAATCCACTTGAGATTATTGAAGTTAACTGCGTGACCAACTTCCTCGGATCTTGAATGATGTGATGATATGCCTTGGCGGCCGCATTTCCAAAAGGATTTCCCTCTTGGTCTTGCGTATATGCTTGAACCCCATACGGTGAAAGAGCGAGATCACTCATTGGAATCACGCACCTCCTCAAATAAATCACGAAGGGAATCTTTAATACTTCCTTCAAAACATTCTTCGATCCGTAGATGGGCTTCAGCCAGCCAACTTGGAAGGTCACCATACGCTACATCATTTGATCTCCCAAGAAAGTAATCCAGATCAAGCAACAAGTGAACGCCTCCATCTGAAATCAATGGCCCGCTTTGAAGTTGTAGCCGTAGAATATCTCGATTGTCGTGATACATAAAATCGAGACCCAAATGAAGATTGGTGTGCACTTCAGGTAGATCCCTTCCTTTCTCGGGATAGATATGAAAAAAATCTTCCAGCTTAACTAGACTACCTGGCAACTTGATTTGATTGACATACCGTAATCCAACTCTTAACAAAGATGACTCCGACCCGACTGATTCCTGGTACGCGTGAAGTCCTTTCAAGATTGCTGGATAATAATCGTCCCATGAAGAGTATGGTTGCAACCTGTTTACGGATAGATAATGGGGTCCAATCTGAACAAACGACTTTTCATCCGAAGAATAAAATTGTGCTCTCTCCACCATCATAAACTGCTGCTGTATTCCGTTAGGACCTGCAAGAACTCCAGCTTCCAAAGTCTGACTTTTGTGCCGAATCGGAAAGTCAGACTCCAATTGTTTAAAAATCAATCCTGGAATCGTCGGGTCCCACGCTTCTTTGGGCTCAAACCTAATTTCACACACCACCTCAGAAATAGGCGACTTTCTATAAATACGTCCCGAGGGATTCACTCCGCAACCTCCAATTTTTAATACCATTATACAGTATTCGCGGTCTTGCTTTTCGGCTGTTCGAATGCATCCTACGTGAGCGTAAAATAGCGTGCACCTAGCCGTGAGACCACTTTTTTGAGATGATGCTCCTGAGTTTATTCGGAGGAGGCTCAAATGACGAGGGCAGGATTGGCAAAGTGGCGTAGTTGAAAAGAGGAATTTTTGCGCCCGATCACAAATGGTTTGATGGACCGTTCTCTCCGTAATCCTAAAGTTTGAGGGTACGGAAGCATTCACGGCCGATCACCCTCCTGTCGTATATTCCATCTGCGAACCGCAAGCTTACCGATCCACCGTTTCAAGCTCTCCGCCCTGCCACCGCCAAAACCGCCCCTCCCCTTCCGCCGTCTCACTATACAAGTCCACTGGTCCAAACGCGTCCATCACCCGCACATGCGGGTACCCGGCCACATGCGCCTGCCGCTCCCATGCATCCGCATAATCCTCCGGAATCACCCGCGTCTCCGCAGATCCGTCCGGCAGCAGCCGCGCCTGCACCAGCCGCTTAAGCGGCCGCAGCTGCACGCTGCGCTCCCGCTCCACCTCCGTCAGGCGAGCATGGCGCTTTTCGTCGATCTCCAGGAGTTGCCCGTTCGCCTGATTGATCAGCGCACTGTTGCGGTTGTCCACGTTGGTCCGGTGGTACTCTTCCAGCCTCCTGGCCGCCTGGTCGTACTGTGCGTCAAACGCCCGGTGCAGAAATTGACTCTTCTTGTTCAACTGTTCCTCTCGCTGGCCGCGCAGTTCGTAGACCGCTCGTTGAGCAACCCGCAACGCCTCCAGTTGGAGCGGGTCTACCCGCGGCGCCTCCACCTGAAACCCCGTCTGGACCGGCCCCACCTGAAGCGGCTCCGTCTGCAACGTCTGGCCCGATCCACCCAACTCAGTTCCTGCGACCCGATCCCACGCACACTGCCAGATCCACTGACTGTCGAGCGCGATCACCTGCCCGCTTTCGCGTCGCGCCGCCGTGATCCACTCACGAGACAACTCTCTTCCCGTCCCGTCCACGACACTCATCTCGTATACTTCCACATCGAGCGGCTCTGGCGTCGGATAATAAAGTGCCAACCTCTGATTCGGCGTTCGCTCCGCCTCCTCTGCTGTCAGCGCCATGGCCAACTGACAGAGCGGGTGATCAATGCCAAACGGCACACCATCCGTCTCCAGCTCCACGCGCAGGGGATTCGCCCATCCGTAGTTTGAGCGCACATGTTTCTGAGCAAAATCACGAATCGACTTCGGTAATCGTTCCACGCGAAATCCGTATCCCGTATCCGATAGAGACACCCGCCGCGCCAACAGGACGGACTTCGTGAACTCCAGGCAGGCCGTCGCCGGGATGCGTTTCATGGCAAGAAACTGCTGCTCACGTCGCATGCCCGGCAAGTCGATCAGATCCCGGTCCATGCGCTCACGCTCTGCCGTCTCCAGCAACCGCTGGTGCTCGTCGGATAACGTGCGCTCCATCCCCGCGATCAGATCATCCAGGTGCTGACGTTCCAGAATGCTCTCCTGCATGATGTCCGCCAGGGATCCGATGCGATCTTCCAACACGTCCCCGATGAAGTCGTACACGAGATCCTGCCCCAGGTCGCGGCGCATCTGCTCCATCTTGACGAGCAGGGCCCGCATCACACTGCCTTCTCGCGTATTGCCCGCCACCAAGTTAAAGATAAACACCTCATTGCGTTGGCCAATCCGATGAATGCGGCCCATGCGCTGCTCAAGTTTATTGGGATTCCAAGGGATATCGTAGTTCACCATCTGATTGCAGAACTGAAGGTTGATCGATTCGCCGCCGGCGTCCGTGGCGAGCATGATGGGATACTCTTCGCGAAACAGTTCCACCTGCCTCTGACGCTCATCCATCGACAGCGACCCCGAAATGCGCGCTATTCCCGCCACTCGCTCTTGCAGTCGTTCGTGCAGACTGCGCAGCGTGTCCGTGGACTCAGTGAAGATCAGGATTTTTTCGCCTTTTGTGAGTAACCCGTCCAGACCAAACAGGGTGCGCTCAAGCTCCGTAAACTTGCGTTCGTATCCGCCCTGACGCAACTGTCCGCTTTGCACGAGCAGCCGTTCCAGTTCCTCGATCTCCAAGCGAAGTTCATCCGGATCGATCGCATCGGCCTCTCTCTCGACCTGCTCTTCCCACTCCTCCTGTTCCGACAGCGGCGCCTCGTCCATGTCCACATCCTCATCCACTCCGTCATCGAACGCAGCGTCCATCGAGGTCCGATCTTCCAACGCCTGATCGTCCACCCGCTCTGCCTGTGATGCCATCAGGTTTTCCCACAAGTGCCGCAGGCGATCAAGGCGCCTCACGAGCGATTGATGGATCGCCTCAATCGATGAACTCAGCCGACGCTGCAGCAGCATCATGGCAAACGCGGTTCCCGTTTGCCCGCGCTGGGTGGCACGGTTGAAATGGTATTTGACATAGTCCGTGACGGCCTCGTAGAGCGCCAGTTCATCCGGAGACAAGTCGAACTCCAGGGTCATCGTGGTGCGCGGCGGAAACAGTGGCGTTCCGTCAAACTGCACCATGCCTTCCTTCAGTCTCCGGATGACATAGGGATTGGCCCGGTCGCGCAAAAGTTCCACCTCTTCCTTCTTGGCCGACGCCTTCGCGCGATCCGCCTTCTCCACACGGGAAAATACGTCGGGTTCGAGAAGCCCCAACAGATGCCGGAAATTCTCCGGATCTCCCTTATGCGGCGTCGCGGTCAATAACAAGCGGTGCGGCGCATGCCGAAAGACCGTCTCTCCGAGTTGATACAGCCGTGTTCGCCTAACCTTGCGTCGTTTGACACCCTCCGTGTAGGCGGCCATCTTGTGCGCTTCATCGGCAATGACCAGTTCAAAGTCAGCCTCAGCGATCAAGGCTTTGACTTCATCTCTCGCGGCCCAGTACAGCGAGGTCAGGCAACAGGCGTGTTCCATAAACGGATTGCGACCGCCCGATTCCTTCAGACTCAGGCGCGTAATGATGCGAAACTCGACATCAAACTTGGACTGCAGTTCCTCTCGCCACTGGTTCAGTACAAGCGGCGGCACCAAAATGAGGATACGATCGGCGCTCGCCCGCGCCTGCAGTTCGCGGATCAGCATCCCCGCCATGATCGTTTTCCCGGCCCCTGGATCGTCCGCGAGCAAAAAACGCACTTGTGGCGCTTGGAGCATGCGGTTATAGACGGCCGCAATCTGATGCGGCAATGGTAAGACGCGCTGGCTGCCGAGAGCGCGTATGCGTGAAAACCGTCGTTCACAGTCGAGCGCCCTGTACTGGAGAATGCGGCCATACAGGGCGCCGTTTCGCTCTGTCGTCTCCTGCTGCGCCCCGAGGCGTTCGAGCAAGTCCAATTGATACGTTTCGAGCAGATGCTCATAATACGTGCGGGTACTGCGACCGAGTGCCTCCACCTGGACCATCGTGTCGCCGATGGGCACGCACCGCTTAATCTCCACCGTCTCCGGCCAATGCGTTCCGCGCACGAGTTCCCCCTCTTGCAGCATCAGCGATCCCTCCCCGAGTCCAGTGCCACGATCC
>JAJZZT010000104.1 GCA_021797415.1 Bacillota bacterium | reverse complement strand
CGTCATCCTTGATGATCTGCCTCGCCAGCGACGGGTAGTACAGTTCCGCCTGGTCCGGCGCGCCATGCCGGTTGCGCACGTCGTCCTTCACCCGCAAGGGTATCCGATCACCGGGCAAAATGGGTTTGTACGTCGGCCCCGTGGGAGACAGCGCTGACCGCATCGCAAAAATAGCTTCGCGTACTGGCATCACTTCGGCCAGAACGCGCACGGAAGGCTTTTTGAGTTCGCCGATGAACGTGTCCACAAAAGATCGGTGGCCGTCTCGAAGGTCTGTGGCGATGCGGTTGAACCGCTGTCCGTCATGGTGCATGAACGGCAGCACCGTCAACGCCTGTTTCTGTACCCGCGTCTTCTGCTGCCTGCGCATCGAAGGCGGCAACGAAGACAGGCGGGTAATCAGCGCGACGTAAATGCCTTCTTTAGAAACATAGCGGGACACGGCCTTTTGCCAGTCATCCATCACGTCGTCGGCGGAACTCATGCCAAAAGATTTCAGCGTGCCCTTCATACCGTCGAACACTTTTTCCACATCGCTCGTGTCGTGCGGGTTCCGATGAAAATACACGATGACGGAGTGCCCTACCGTCGCCAGGCTGTTCTTCATGACGGAATGAACACCTTTGTTGATGTTGTCATACTCCGCGACACCAACCAGGCTCATGCTGCCTTTGACGCGCACCATGCTCATCAAAGACCCATCGTTCAACACGAACGTCCGGTCATCATCGACCGTTTCCAGATCCGTCATGAACCGCATGTCACCACTGTGCGTAACCGACTCGATTCCCCGGAAAAGCTCGTCCACCAGATTCATCAACGGCATGGAATTACCTCGGCTTCACTGCAGAGAAATATTGCGAATAATCAGTCCGGACGGGTGTTTCAGCATATCGGCCCGCTGCACGATGATCGTGGCCTTGATGTTTTGCGTGCTGACATTCCCTGATGTTCCTTCATAAGTCAGAATCATCTTTCCCTGGACCATCCACACCGGAATGCCGTTTATCTGCCCGGACTGTTGGACGTAGGCGGCGGACACCGGCTGCAATACCGAGTTCATTCGCTGGTCGGCGATTTTCTGAATGATCCCGCTCCCTTTCAGCCCGATGATCAGTTGGCTGAACGCATCCTTTGTGTAGTATTTCGCCGCATTGCTCAATTCCGGCTTCCATGCCGTGAAGGACAGGGACAAGGTTTTTTCCACGGCACGGCTGGCCCACGCCGCGGCACCGGCATTGCTGACCATGGGTTCGGAGAGCGGAACCACGGGTTCCACCTGCATCGAAGGGTTGACCGCGATAACCACGGGCTTGCTGTGTACCAGCAGGTCGATGACGTTGGGGATCAACAGCCCCGCGATGACCACCGCCTCGATGACCGCGATGCGGACAATCCACTGATAGCTGTCCCGATAAAACGCGCGGGACTCCTCGACCAGGTAAACGCCGTTTTCGGGAACCGCCCCTTTTTTCGCCGGTGAAGCAGCCGGCTTTGCGGAAGATGGACTGGATTCGCTCATGCCGCACCCACGCCGACATCTGGGCGATACAAGGAAAACTCGTCAGAAAAACGCACCACCATGTCCAACCCCCCTAAAAGAAAAGCCATCTGCAACATTTGCACGTTCTCGGAAGTGCGGTCAGGGTTATAGGCGTTCTCCACCTCGTTCATGACCCACTCTTCGGAAAGTAGCCCGTGCGGGAGAAAGGGCGGCAACAGGCCCTGCGCCAGAAGAATCGGCACCCACTCCTGAATCGCCATGCCCTCCGGCGGACTGATCAGCACGCCACCAGACCCGTACCCGGAAACACCGATGGAGGCGCTGTGCAGTTGTGCCGCTACCTCGAAAAGCAGCATCCGGTCGGCAGCGCGCACAAAAGCGCTGGCCGGGTTGCGCACCGAACGCGGGGCCTTGGGAATGGTACCGATGGCCGCCCGCCAGAGCACGTCCATGAATATCTGATATGGATAGGAAACCGACCGCATGCGCACGGTTTCCGAATCCAGCGCCGGACAATATCCGGGAGCGTAAACCGCCGCCGAACCAAATCCGCTTTTGGGTGCTGCAAGCCGTGGCATCGCGCCCTCCAGAATCTCCCGGATCGAACACAGCCGCTCGCCCACCACGCCTTCATGCAAAATGAACTCACACCATGGCATCAGCGCCGCCAATTCCAGAGAGGTCAGCCAGTGACCGGAACGCGCGTTTTTCTGGATGTTCGCCCCGTAATTGATCATGGACTCCATCCTGGGGTCGCAGCGCTTCATGGTCGCGCGAACCATCGACCCCGGATTCTGGTCCAGCCAATCCAAGACGCGCTCCGGGCCGCGGCGGCTCAAAATGGACATGTCGCCCACGTTCCGCCAACCGCCAATCGGAAACGGCACCCGGAACAACTGTTGCGCGTGCGCCACCCGATCCACGGGTACACGGAAATGGCCGGGCAACAGCCCGTCGCCCTTCCCCGCCCTCGCCCGGTCATAGCTGTTGATGGCTGTAGGTTGATAGGCGTTGTCCGCGGCTTCCAGCGCGGAAAGGAAATAATCTGGCGGCGGGCCATCGGGGAAAAACCTGCGCACGTCCGGAAGTATCCGTTCGCGCAAACCATACGCGAGATCGTTGAGCGGTGGTGCCGCCATGGGCAGAAAATCGTCCATGATGGCGAGTATCTGCTCAAACAGCCATGTGCTCACCCCCAAACGCAAAAAGTCCCCGTTGTCGAAGCGGCCATCCCATACGCTTCTGGGGTTCGCCCGCAAGCCTTCCTTGTCGGATTCATCGATTCCCAACTCGTTCCAGAACCGCCGCATCGGATGTGAAAAATAACTCTCCCTGCGAAAGCGCGCGCCTTGCAAACCGGAGATGCTGACTGCCTCGTAAGAAAGGTTGGTCCACCACGCCACGTCCGACGAAAGATCCGCCGTATTGCCGAAACGAAAAATATCCTCTTTCAAAGACGGGAGCGCCCACCCGGAATCGTGAGTGGCTGGGTCATCGAAAAAACAGGCACCACAGCGGACGTGCGCTTCCATCAGGCGGACTTCCGCATAAAGTCTGGGCACAGTATTCGTTGCGAAATTTTTTCAAACCGGTCGTAGTGGCTCTTCAACTTATCGGCATGCACCATGTGCTGCTTGAAGTTGTTGGCCTGCGACCAATACCCGGCAGGCTTCAGATAATAGGAGAAATCCGGAAGGAACCGCGCCCCGCCGAGAAACACCGCACGGCGCTGGTAAGCCCGGTCGTCCCGCTTGGCCAATGCCATCAAGGATTCGCCCATCACGGCGGCGTTGCTCATCCCCGCGCCCAGATGTTTTTCCGCCGCATCGCCGAAGGACTGCAAAACTTCATATCGTTGCCGCGCGACCCTGCCCGTTTCAGAACAGAACTTCAAAGTATCTTGAGTCTGTGACTCTTCCGCTTTTTTGGTCTCCGCCTCGCTCGGATGCTCGAAAGTCATCAGGATGAACAACACATGCACCGTGATGTTCAAGTCCTCCTGACGAATCCAGGGCGCCCAGATGATGGATCCCGCTTCCCGGTGTCCGGCGTTGCCGCAATGGAACACCGAATGACAAAATGGACAAACGGTCAACAAGTTGTCCGGATGGTTGTGATGATGGTCGTCATCGACGTGATGCACTTCGAAGTAACCCGCAAAACGGCCTTTATAAAACGTACCGTTTTTATTCTGGTCTTCCTCTTTCAAGGTGCGCATCTGACAGTAACGACAGGTGTACCGATCACGCACCAGCACCTTTTTTTTGACCACCTCGAACTCGGCATCAGCGTCTTCCGCCGCGGGGTCATGCATTCGCCATGTGGATCGCTTGACGCCGAGAATCAGGGGAGGAATCACCTGTGTTCCCGACGATTGACGGGAAGTAGCGGTCTCAGCCATCAGATGTTAACCCAGCACCGTACTGATCTGTGAAGAATCCGACCCGCTGAAAGCCGTGGCGCTACCGACCTGGATAACCTCGATGATCGAGGCCAGAAGGATGCCGGCGATGATGATCACGATGGCCACCATGGGGCTTTCGTGCTTTTTATGCGCGTATCCCCACATGATGATACCGACCACCACCATGAGCAGGCCGAAGAACAGCGCGAAGTAATACAGCCCCTGGGAAAGCCCGGTCGCCGTCTGTTCCTGATAGGTGCCTATCTGCCCTAATGTCGGCACCGCCCATGCGGATTGCGCCACGAAAAACATCACCAGTCCGACCACCCATCGCGCAGCCTTCCCAATCAACAGATGGAACCCGCCTGAAACGCGTAAATCTTTCATGCAACGCCCCCTAAAACAAAGATTAAAAACACTCCACATGACCCATGATAGCGGTTTTTCAATCACCCACCAATGATTTTCAACACCGCCGTTTGAAACAGCCCACCGATCGTCAACGCCAGAGACGTCAACATGGTTTTCGCGTTCAGCATCACCACGCCGCCCACCAGGTGCCCGATGGCCGGTCCCGTTTTGCTCCGATCCTCGGCGCTGTCCCGAAACAGCAGCAGCGCCTTGACGGTGGCGTACAGGCCCACCAGCATCAACACGTCGAAACCGAAGGTGATGATCGTGGCGTAAGCCCCGCTGCCGTTGGACGACGGGGTCAGCGTCAACGCCGACGGCGCGTTGGTCTGGAAAGCCGTTTGTGAAAGGCTGTCCATCCACGCGGGCAAGGACGTCATCAATACGCCCACGATGAAACTGAATATCGCGAGCTTGGTGACGGGGGATCCCTGTTTCCCGGATTTGTACATGGACATCAGTGCGCCGACGGCGATGGCGAACCCGCCCAGGAAAACGAAGTCCTCCAGAGTTCCCCACCACGGACCAAGATTGTTGATGAGGTTCTGGATCTCTTGGTTCATCCCGGCCGATGGCGCGGAGAAAGACGGAAACATTAGCGGATTACCCCGTCAGAGGTAACCACTTCGCCCAGGGTCACCTGCTGAACCAGTTCGCCCCCCGGCAAGACATCCCCCGTTCTCACCGGCCGCACTTGTCCGCCTGGTCCGGCAAGCATTGCGGTATGCGCGTCGCCGCCGACGATTCGCCAGCCGTTCAGATGGACCGATGAATGCCGGACACGTTCCGGATGTTGCGATGGGGTTGCACCCGGCACAGGGGTTGCGTCCGGCACATGAGTAGTTGGCGGCGACGCAACCGGCACATGCACATAGCGCACAATGGTCCGGGTAATCACGCGAGGCGGCGGAACCGGGGCACCTTGCTCCGTGGCGACCCTCTTTTCCATCTGTAATTCCTTTTGCAGCCGTGCGATTTCCGTTTTGGAATGGGCGATCTGCGCGTTCAGCAGGGTAACTGTCGCAGGCGAACTCGCTGGAGACGCAGATGAGGCTACGGGAATCGCGCCGAACACCGGAGTGGAAGCGGTCTTCGCGGAAATTGACGCAGACGACGCGGAAGACGCGGTATTCGCCGGAGGATTCGGAGTTGCTCCGGAAAGCGCGTTGAGCGTGGCGAAACCGTTTGCGGGGGCGGCCCCCGTCACGGGGACAGATCCGCCGCTCGCCGTCCCGGAAGCATACCCTGTGGTCTGCGTTGCGGCGTCCATGCCGGATTCCGTGTTGGACGGACGCGTGATCGGATTAAATCCTGCGGGAACCGCCTGCGGTTCAGGGTGGCCCCCCAACAGGGCGAAGGCCGCGCCGCCGCCGATCGCCACCACGCCGAACCCCGCCAGAACGCCCCATTGCCACCGGGGTATGCCTTTTTTTGTCTTTCCCGCACTTTTCGCGCTCCCGGATTTTTCCTGGTCGGCGGGCACGGTCAACACTTCCTCCTGCGTAAATGCCGTTTCGCTTTCCTGGCCGGAAGCGTCCTGCTCCGGTGACGGGGTTTGCGGCTGCTCTTCCCAACTGTCTTCGGATTCGTCATACATGGTTTTAGGCTGCTCCTATAAAAATGATGGTTATCGCATGACCGGAAACTGGGGCTGAACCAAGGCATAAGGCTGACGCACCCCGGCATAGGGTTGCCCCCCGACATAGGATGATGGGTAAGCGCCGACCGGCTGCAGCGCCGTCCCGGAACCTTGTGGCGACAGCGTGTTCGACGCCGCCGTGGAAGTGGTGGCGCGCTTTCCCGAGACCGGTTTTATTCCCATGACGCGCCGCCCCGCGGCGGAGGCTCCGGCCCCGGAAGACACCACCAGCAAACCAAACGGCGTACCTTTCGCCACGAAGACGGTATCCGGTTCCATGACGTCGTTCGCCAACCCCTGCTGTATGGGTTGCAGTTGCTGCGCCGCCTGCCCCGCCGCGATGTCCATCGTCTGCGCGGGCGTCAGCATGGGATACTGCGTCACGCTGCCGAACAGGGAACTCGACATGGTGGTCCCCTGCTGGGACACGGCGGCGCCGTATCCTTCCACGCCGGCCAGAAAAGCGGCGCCCAGAAAACTCGCCGTTCTGGTCAAAACGTGATAATTGACGTTCGTCGCCATGCCGGGAAGCGTGGTGCGCGGCGAAACGGCATAGCCGTCGATGGTCACCGTTTTCCCGCTCGGCAAAACCAGCGTGTGCAGCCGAATCAACAAACGATTGCTGCCGGACGCGCGGGTGAAGGATCCGATCACCCGATCCCCGTTGTATTGGCCCTGAACCAGTTCGCCAATCACCGGTCCCGGCATCGTGCTCTTCATGGCGTTCTCGAACACGCCGTAGACGATGGTTCCCGGCCGTATCGCGGGTTTGTGCGATTTCGCCCCGTGACCAGAACCCGCTTTCGTGGTGGTCGATACGGACTCGAACGCGGGCGTCCGCGCCGGCATCTGATAATTGGGGATGTAGTATCCGGGATTGACGACCCGCTGGTTTTTCATGGCGGTGGCGATCGAGCCAAATTCCTTCGCGATGGCTCCGTCGGTGGCTGGTCTTTGCGGCTGCTGCTGTTGCTGTTGCTGCGGCTCCTGAATGGGCGCCGGTGCTGGTTGCTGCGACTGCTGCTGTTGTTGCTGTTCATTGATGGGCATGGCGGCGCTCGATGGCATCATGATGCTGGTGGTCCCGGTTACGGGTATCCCCACGAACGACTGGTTGTGGCGCAACGCCGCCGCCGCGTGTTTCTTGTTGTAGGCGGCGACCTCCGCCGCATACGCGGGCGAACTTTTCCCGGGCGCGTTCTGCATGCCGCCGTTGGCCTGCACGTTCACCTTGGCGCCGGCGTCCACCTGGGCGCCACGATTTTCCAGCCAGAGCGCCCCGAAAGCGGTCAGCATGCCCAGACCGCCCACGCCAACCATCAGCCAGCGTCCGGCGGTCATGTGCATGGTCAGTCCCATGAACCCCTTTTTCTTTTTCGGCAAAGGGGGTTGAGTTTCCAGATCGTCGGTATCGTCGCTCATGGTTTTATTGGCTCATACTGGCAAGAGGGTTGGCGGAATCATTGACGTCCACGCTGGACAGCAGCACCGTGCGCGCCTGCCAGGACCCGCCGGCGGCGCTCATATCGTCCCGCAACATCAACACGCGGGTTTTCGGCAGGTCATAGACGGTAGCGCCGTCCTGACGCACTTCGGCGGTCCAGGCCGGAGACAGCAACGGGATCCGGGTGCGCACGATGACCCGGTGATTCCAGGCCCAGGCGCGCACCCCGAAACCGCCGGAAGCGTGCAGCGCCTTGGCACCTTGCGGCGGCGTCTTCGCCAGAAACAGCATCAGGTCCGGGTTCACGGCGGAGGGTGGCGGTGGCGCATACAAAGGCGGCGGCGCATCCGGACCGTGCCGGTCGACCCGCAAGGTCACCATGCCGTCCACCGTCGGATCGTGCGGACCGTCGGCCACGACGTTGACCATCACCGGAGTGGACAAGTCTTTCAGGGTCAGCACCAGATTGGAGGAGGAACCGAAATACTTGGGCGTGATCGTGAGCAGATTGGTAGGCAGCCGCACAGGTTGCGGGCGCCCTTTTGAAGTATGGGCCGCGCCCTTTTTCGATGGCGCGCCCGTGGTCATGGTCGCGGACTTGCCGCTGGGGGCGCCCGCGTCCTGCGACACGGCGGACACGTTGAAAGACAGCCCACCGCCCACCTGCCGGGAGGTCACCGGCCAGGGAGAACCGTCTTCGCCCAGTACGGAAATCGTCGTCACGTAGCCGGGCGCCAAATGGATGGTCGGAACCTTGGCGCCAGGTCCCAGGGACACCGGCAGGGAGGGATTTTCGATGTTCAGGGGAGCGCCTTTATGGATGGCGTACTGATCATCCTGCATCTGCCGTTTGACCCACTGTATCTCGTGAGGCGACAGCGGAAACTGCTCCTGATATTGAGTGCTGACCATGGGCCGCACGTAAGCGGGACCGGGCAACGGCGGCAGGAAGTAACGCCCGCCCATCCCGTTCAAGGATTTTTGGGCCTGACGGTCATACCGGGCGATCTTCTGGTTTTGCGCCGCCTGCCGCGCGGCAAGATGGGCTTCTTCCGCCTGGATGGCGGCTTTTTGGGCAGCCGTTTCCGGGGTTGCGCCCGACGCGGGAGACGATCCGGTTCCCAAGGTGGAGTTGATGATACTTTCCGGCGAGTCGGCGCCAGATTGCGGGTTGGAAGACATGGAGGACGCGGAGACGGGTGATGGCGCCCCGCCGCCGGACGTGACGACTGACGCCAGAGAGTCGGCTGGGTAGCCTGTCAGTGACATGAAGGACAACAAAGGAAGCAAGGGCAGCGTAAAGATGACTGCGCGGCGCACCCGTGCATGGGTGTTCTGCTGCGAAGAGATCCTGTTCAACTGCCAATCAACGGGTTTCCCTGGCATCTAGTCCAGCATCCTTTTGATGGTGATATGGACTATGTTAGCGGTTTTTTTCAGCGATGGGAAGATGTTTGCGCGGATGTCATGCTTGTGAGCAAACTCGGACATCATACTCATCGATCCGGGCGCCGTACTGCTCCAGTTCATCAGCGGAAAGTTCCCGACCGCGCGCATCCGGCGGCAAGTCGAGCGAGAGACTGAAAAACCGCGCTCCCTCCGCACAAACCGCAGCGGCCAGATGGACCGGCAGGATGCCGATTACCACGTCGCCGGGATGAACGCCGGCAGGATCGAAGTGGGCGAGTTGCCGGTCCACGACGAGTCCTCGGCGTGCCGCCCATTCAATGGCGCCAGGGTGTCGGGTGACGAAGTATGTAGTCATGGTATGTGCTCCTTCCTTTTTTCGGGTTGACATGATCATTGTCTATCCCTTTGCCTGCGCCTGCAGACCTCGCAAGCTTGCGGGAGTCCACGCCCTTGGCGCGGTTCGTGATGGGCGATTGGTGCGTCACGCATTGCATGAGCATTGCTTGTGCAATGCATGACGCATAAAGAATGAGTCTAATTATTGATGTTTTGATGACAAAATAACCTTTTGTTTCAAATTGTTATCGTTAGTTTAGCGATGCGGGACAAAACAGAGCGCCCTCCCCTCATAAGTTAGACGTGCCGACTTTCGCGCATGCCGTCGTTTGTGTTTGCCGTCTCGTGTGATTTTGGTTTTCGTCACGGGCGCCCAAAATGTTCCTGGCGGCGAGGCCCGGTCTTTTGGCGGCGAGGCCGGACTTCCCGAAAGTTCTCCTGCGCGATCCCGACGTTCAGCTTGCCTCGCCTCGACGTTCTCCTGCGCGATCTCGACGTCAAGCCTGATCAAAACGGAGTGGCTCCGCTGCGCGAAGGCCACGGATTGGACGATAAGGTTTCACCACAAGTATTACGGGACAAAATTCCACACTTTGCCGTCTCGTGTGATTTGGATTTTCGTCGCGGGCGTCCAAAATGTTCCCGGCGGCGAGGCCCGGTCTTTTGGCGGCGAGGCCGGACTTCCCGAAAGTTCTCCTGCGCGATCCCGACGTTCAGCTTGCCTCGCCTCGACGTTCTCCTGCGCGATCTCGACGTCAAGCCTGATCAAAACGGAGTGGCTCCGCTGCGCGAAGGCCACGGATTGGACGATAAGGTTTCACCACAAGTATTACGGGACAAAATGGAACACCCTCAGAATCGTTCAAAATCTTCCCGGCAACCCATCCT
>JAJZZT010000408.1 GCA_021797415.1 Bacillota bacterium | reverse complement strand
GCCGGGAGAATTGCTGGAGGCGGCGCGCATCGCCGGGGTGTCGTTGTGGCAGACGTTGCTGCAAATCGTGTACGGTATATGAGGGTGGACGCGGACGAGGAGGAAAAATTGCGGGGAGGCCGGCATGGACAGGGCGGGTAAACGGGACGAGAATGAACTGCTGATTTTGAAAGAGATTGCGGAAACGCTCAATTCCAGCAACGACATGAATGAAATGCTGAACTCGGTGTTGGAGAAACTGCTGCAAGTGACGGAGCTCGAAGCGGGCTGGATTCTCCTGTCGGAACATGAGCCGGACTACACCTGTGCGGCTGACTGCCATCTTCCCCCCGCTTTGAGTTCGAACGGCAAACTGGCCATGCGGACAGACGCTTGCTGGTGCCTGACGCGATTGTGGGCGGGTGAACTTCACAGCGCGGCCAACACGATCGGGTGCAAGCGCGTCGAAAATGCGCTTCGGTTCAAATGGGGCGACATAGCGGGGATCACGCATCATGCGACGGTTCCTCTTGAGGCGGGAGGAAGGCAGTGCGGCGTGCTCAACGTCGCCTCTCCAGGGAAAGAACACTTTTCGGCGGAAGAGCTCACGCTGCTGCAGTCGGTCGCGTACCAGATTGGCACGGCCATTGAGCGGACGAGACTCTATCATATCCAGGAGAAGCGGGCGCACTATTATCTGAAACTTGGCGAGGTCATGCGCCAACTTGACGAGATTCGCGATGTGGACAGTGTGCTTCGCGAATCGGCCGCATGTGTGGCGCAAGCGTTTGACTGGTCAGCCGTGGCGTTTTTCACCGAGGAGCCCCAAGGTGTGGCGATCCGCGCACTGTGCGTTGGGCGCGAGATGCGGCAGATCAGTCTGAATGTGAGCGGCGCGCTTCCGGACGCGCATCCGGTTGCGGTCGTGTTTCGCGAGCGCAGGATGGTGTCTGTGCCAGACGTAGGCGATGTGAGCTGCGACGCGATCGTTCATGGCATACCCGCCTTTCGCTCTGCGGTGGCCGTGCCTGTGCGGCTGCATGGCGACCTGTTCGGCGCGCTGTTTGTCGCCAGTCCGCGGCGGCGTGACTTTGACGAGGTCGATCTGGATGTGTTGCGTTCGCTCGCGGATCATGTTTCACTCGTCTTCGAGAATCTCCTGTTGGTGGAACAACGGCGCAAACTGGTCCGCATTGAGGAACGCAATCGCCTGGCGCGCGATTTGCACGATTCCGTATGTCAATACCTGTTTTCGCTGACGCTCATCGCGCGTGGAACAGAGGCGATGATGATTCACGACGCCGGAGATCGCCGGCTGCACCTGTTGGAAATTCAGTCGCTCGCGCAAAAGGCGCTGGAGGAAATGCGTTCGTTGATCTGGCAATTGCGGCCCGAGGGATTGGAACAAGGGCTCGTCACGGCGCTGAAGCGATACGGCGAGAGTATCGGCGTTCGCGTCCGCGAACAGGTGAGAGGAGTGCGGGAACTGCCACCGGCGGTGGAGGAGGCGCTCTGGCGCATCGGACAGGAGGCGCTGAACAATGTAAGAAAGCACGCCCGCGTCGATTTTGCCGACATCGTCCTGCGCACATCGGGAAGAAAGGTTCTGATGGAGGTCGTGGACGGAGGCGGCGGATTTGATGTCACCAAGAAAAACGGGAAGTTCGCCATGGGGATGAGGACCATGCGGGAGCGAACCGAAGCTCTGGGCGGCTCGTTCACTGTGCAGAGCGGGCCGGGCGGCACGCGCATCAAGGCGGCGATTCCTCAGTCGGGAAAGGCGGATGGGCATGAAGATTCGCGTTCTCGTGGCCGATGACCACCTGATTGTCCTGAAGGGTCTTACCTTTTTTCTCGGCACACAGTCTGATTTTGAGCTGGTCGGCGAGGCGCGCGACGGGAAAGAGGCTGTGGAGAAAGTCGATGAACTGCGACCCGATGTGGTGTTGATGGATCTGGTGATGCCTGTCGTGGACGGGGTTGAGGCGACAGCGCGCATCCGTCAGAGGCATCCGGAGGTGAGGGTGGTCGTGCTCACGAGCTTCGCCGATTTTGATCATATTCTCCCGGCCTTGCAGGCGGGAGCGGCCGGCTATCTCCTGAAGGATGTGCAACCCGACCAGCTTGCGGAAGCCATCCGGGGGGCGTATAACGGCAATGTGCAGTTGAGCCCGGATATTTCGGCCAACCTGATGGAGCGCGTCGCCTCGCTGTCTATTACGCCGGACCATCCGCCCGCGGGTCTGGAAAGTTTGACGCGGCGTGAACAGGAAGTGCTGGGCGCTGTGGCAAAAGGCATGAGCAACAAGGAGATCGCGGTCCTCCTGCGCATTTCGGAGAAGACGGTCAAGTCGCACATGACCCGCGTGCTGGGCAAACTTGGGGTGAGCGACCGCACCCAAGCGGCGCTTTATGTCGTCAAAGGCCGGGACGGAGGCTGATCCGGGACGGCGGATGACTGTCCTGACTCGTCGCCCCCGGTTTGTCGCCAACGATTGCGACCAAAGTCTCAGCGGCGGTCCGTCTTATGGAGGATGGACCTTTTGTGTATGCGGGCTCCTTCTTTGCGACGATGAAAGAAACGGCGTAACGCCGCAAAATGATCATCATCGGAAACGGGGGCATGTATGATGAAAATTCTCGTCATGTGCGGCAGTCCGCGCAAACAGGCGAACACGCGGATTCTCGCACGGGCTGTCGAAGACCTGGTCCGTGATCGCAACATCGATCTGTTGTCATTTGATGTGCGCCATGACCGGCTGCCTCTGTTTGAAATGGATGAAGAAGGTGGTCCATACCCCGCCCTGGTGAAACTGCGAAACGATGCGCGTGCAGCGGACGGCATGGTGATCTGCACGCCGGAATACCACAACGGCATCAGCGGCGCACTGAAAAACGCGCTCGATTTTCTGGGAAGCGACGTGTTTGCCGAAAAGGGAATCGTGATTCTTGCCTCGTCGGGCGGCGGCAAGGGCGGAATCAACGCGCTCAACCAACTGCGCCTCATCATGCGTTCATTGTCGGGTTACGTGTTGCCCGGTCAGTTCATCGTCGATCCGGATGACGTGCTGCCAGGCGATCCGCCGGGGCTGCGGCATGAATGTCGCAGCCGTCTCGCGGGACTGGTTGAGCAGTTGGTTCAGTTTACCGCCGCGAGGATGGACGTGGTAGGTTCCCGACGCCGGGGAACTACCACGTCCACTTGACCGTGACCGCGGTCGGCGGCTATCTGAGACGCGATCATGTCGCTCGTGATGAACTGCACCGAGCCAGGCTGCGGGTCATGGCTGTGAATGTCGCCTGCCCTTTGATCCGGGAAACGCTGCCAAACGACAACTGGACCGGCATTTGCCCATGAGCGGATGTCTGCGGCGATGCCGTCGACTGCCGCCGATTGCGGTTCTGTCGTCTGCGACTGTCGTCCGCGGCGATGGTCGTCTGCGACAGTGGTCTTCTGCGGCGATGGTCGTCTGCGGCGATGGTCGTCTGCGACAGTGGTCTTCTGCGGCGATGCCGTCTGCGGCGATGTCGTCACCTGCCCCATGTCACGCTTCCGGCGGACACGGCGCTTCGTCCTGAAAGTCGGGGGATTCGCCGCGGGCGGGAATCAGCCCTTCCCGGACCGCATAGGCGACAGCCTGGGCGCGGCTTGTGACGCGAAGCTTGCCGAAGATGTCGTGGATCCGGTTGCGGATCGTATTCTCGCTGATGCACAGTTTTTCGGCGATCTTGCGGTTGGAGGCGCCGGTCTCGATCTGGCGCAAGACTTCAATTTCTCGCGCCGTCAGCGGGGATGGGTTCGCCGGATGCGCCTGCGATGCGCTCGCGGGGAGGGCGATCTGCGACATTTCCGACCAGATGGCCGAAAGCAGGCGGTCGGGGATCACTGCTTCCCCGGCGGCGGCGGCGCGGACTGCGCGCACCAGTTCGTCCGGCGTGACCGACTTGATGATACAGCCCTGCGCGCCGCTCTTGAATGCCCTGAGCAGGCATGAGATATCCTCTGCCCCTGTGAGAATGAGAATGCGAACAGACAGGCCAGACAGATGGATGCGAGCGATGGCCTCGGTCCCTGTCATCACGGGCATGGTGAGATCCATGATCAGAACGTCCGGCTGGACTCTTTCCGCCAGAGTGACTGCCTCCAGACCGTTTTCCGCCTCGCCGACAACCTCGATGCGCTCCTCCTTCCGGAGGATGTCCACGACGCATCGGCGATACAGCGGATGATCGTCCGCGACAACCACGCGAATGCTGCCTTCCGTATGGTTCCCCGATCCATTCAATCTGTCTGCCGGCACTGGTCAGCCCCCCCTGCTCTCCTACAATTTAGAGTAGAGTTTTGCGCGGCGGTGCGCATGAGTGGCGCTTGCCAGAATTCTGAGGTCTTTATGAACCACCATTTTCTGCTGGATGGACTATTTGTGCGATAGTCCATTGGCGTTCTGACGCATCATATTGTCTAGCCATAAATAGCAAACAGCACCACCAGGAAATGATCTTATCAACTCATGGGTTCGAGGGATTATGATGGCAAAATGAGCGTGCAGATAAAATACTAGCTGGAAGCGAGGGGAATGAGAAATGGTGGACTTATCGAACGCTTGGCCCAATTACTATGCGGGCTTTCTGTGGCTGATCGTTTTTCTGGCGTTCGTTTTGATCAAGTACCCTGACCATGAAGGGAGGTCACAATCGTGAATTGGACGGAGCGCATTCGCAAACAGGTCTCGGAACAACTGGCCTGGGATCGCCTGCTTCCTTCCGAGCAACCGGTCTACGTCTCGTCGCTCGTCTACAGTTTCGGCGTGCTCACGCTCAGCAGTCTTGTGATCGTGATCGTGTCGGGCATTGTGATGGCGGCCAAAGGCCCTGACTGGTATCAGGTGTCCGGTCTCGGCGAGTACTTTCGCGCTTTGCACTTTTGGAGTGTGCAGGCATTTTTCTTCTTCATGACCATGCACCTGGTTGTGCAGTTCTTCATGGGATCCTGGCGCGAGGGGAGGAGCCTCACCTGGGTGCTCGGTGCACTGTCGTTCGGGGTTGCGGTGATCACGGCGTTTACCGGCTATCTCTCGCGCGGGGACTACTTTTCCCAGTGGAATCAGGTGCAGAGCAAAGACGCCTTCAACGGAGCCGGGCTGGACGGATTTTTCAACTCGCTCAACAACGGCCAGATTTATGGCCTGCACATCGCCGTGCTTCCGGCCGTCCTCATCCTGCTGGTCGGCTGGCATCTGATCGCGGTGCGCCGCAAGGGCGTCGTGCCGCCATACCCGGATGAAAGCGACCAGAGCGCGAAGGTGGGTGGACATTCATGAAGAAGACTTATCCATATCCTGACGCCGCGCGTTTTCCGATGAAGGACTTTGACATGGTCAAGGAAGGCGTCCTGAGCCTCGTGGTCGTCACGGTGCTCGTCCTGATCGTGGCTGGCATCGCGGGGGCGCCGTATCGGCCCGCCGTCACCAACCGGCAGGTCGCCGTGCAAAACCCGGTATTGATCGAACAGACCGCGCTCGGCGATCTCGACGGATCCGGCGAGATGGCCACGTACGGCCCGCCGTACAACAACGGTACGGGCAGCATCCAGTCCATCGCGGGATTCGCTCCCCAGACCTGGTGGGGAACGCCGTATCCTTTGAACACAGCGAAGGATGACGTGATCACCCCGTTGTCCATGCTGGCCACGGCGTCGGGGAACGGCCAACTGACGAAAGCGCTGCACACCTATGAGCAGGCGCCGGCCGCCACGCAGGCGAAATGGACCCGGAATCTCACCAGCGCGCTGAACAAAACGCAGACTGTCCACGGTGCGGTGCAACTGCCGACGGGCGACTACGGTCCCGTCGCTTATATGATGAATGCGGAACTGCAGTTGGCGCGCTCCGGCCTGTTGTCCGGCGCGCTGTCGCGGGAGACCAATCAGGGCGCGTATCGCTGGAATGTGCAAAACGACCTGCTCTTCCTGCAGGGCGCGGAACTGCACAATTATTCTGACGATATTGACATGTCCGGAGAGCAGTGGGGGATCAATCACGACGAACAGGCGTATCCCGGTCCGTGGTGGTTGACGCCGTACACCTTCTTCTATCAGGTTCCGCCCTGGAACACGAGCGCCGCGGGGGATGAGATGGCCGCCTACACGGTGGGGGTGCTGTTCCTTTTGCTCGTGATTCTTCCGTGGGTGCCCGGTCTCAATCGGCTGCCGAAGGTGTTGCCGCTGTACAAACTGATCTGGAAGGATTGGTACCGGAGCCAGCGGTCCGGCAACAAGCCCGTGAGACCGGTCGGGCGTGGCACCGCCAAGACGACGGGGTCCCTGTAAAGCGGGCACCGTTTGCGGCAGGCTGCATGGTGGGGAAGGAAGCCTGCATGGTGGGGCAAGAAGCCTGCATGGTGGGGCAGGAAGCCTGCATGGTGGGGCAAGAAGCCTGCATGGTGGGGCAAGAAGCCTGCATGGTGGGGCAAGAAGCCTGCATGGTGGGGCAAGAAGCCTGCATGGTGGGGCAAGAAGCCGCATGGTGGGGCAGGAAGCATGAGAGTGGCGTGGAGGGATTGAACATGTGGCAGGGCGTGCGTTTGTGGGCCATCTGGCTGTTCGCGCTGACCTTGGGCACGTATGGGACATCGCTCGTGTACGAGGGAACGATCGGCCGGACGCTCTCCGACCTGATCCCCGGTGTGCCGATCCTGCTGCTCGGGATCTGGATCACGGGCAACGTGCTGGCTTCGGCCAAAAAGGCGTACCGGCGCCAACGGGTTTTGTTGAAGAAAGGGTAAGGTTGTCCGGCCCCAGGTTGTCCGGGCCGACGGCCGAAAATCGAACAGGTGGCGAGAGGGCGCGATCATCCGAATCGCGCCCTCTTCGTGAAGATGGGATCGGACTCAGCCGGCTCACGTGGGGTCATATGCTAAAACATTCCAAAATTTGCGTCGGCGGTTTGGGCAAGATCGGGGAGCGCCGTCATTTGGATTGCACCGGTTCGCCTGTTGCGCACTTCCACACCTCCCGTCGAGAGTGACCGTTCACTGACCGTGACGCGTAAGGGCATGCCCAGCAGGTCGGCGTCCTGAAATTTGCGTCCTGCGCTGAGTGGGCGGTCGTCCCACAGTACGCGGTCAGGGCCGAGTCGCGCGTGAATCTGCCGCGCTGTGGCGTGAACCCTGCCATCGGAGCCTATGGAAACCATGTGGATGGGATAAGGGGCCACGCTCATGGGCCACAGGATTCCCGCGCTGTCGTGATTGGCTTCGACAATACAGGCGAGCATACGGGAGATGCCGATGCCGTAGCAGCCCATGACGAGCGGCCTGCGGATACCGATGGCGTCTGTGAAAATTGCCTGCATGGGTTCGCTGTATTTACTACCCAGTTGAAAGATGTTGCCCACTTCGATTCCCCTCGCCGCACGAATGGGGCCACCGCACTTTGGACACGTCCGTTCATTCTGGAGCCGGATTTCGTATATCTCGCGATTCGCCGTGTATGCGCACTGTTCGCAGATCAGCAGTGTGTCTTCGCCGTTTTCGGACAGCATCATGAACTCGTGGGCAATACCTCCGCCCATCATGCCTGTATCAGACTCGACCGCCACAGCCTCAATGCCGCAACGGCTATAAATTGTAGGCGAGATTCATACTGCGTGTCAATCGCAGGGAATTGACCTTGCAGGGAATTGACCTCCCGTCCAGGATCGGGCTACTATCTGAAATAGAGGCGTCATGACAGAGTAGGATACTGACCGGCGGGGGATGGGATCTCGGGATGGGGATTGAGTACCGGAGCGGCAAAGACGTGACGGCCGAACAGGTGGCCGGAGTGTTCCGTGAATCCGGCATACGTAGACCGGTGGACGATCTGGAACGGATCGCGCGGATGATTGACAACGCCGACGTGATCGTGACCGCTTGGGATGGGGATTATCTTGCGGGAATAGCGCGGGCCGTCACGGATTTCAGTTATTGCTGCTATTTGTCCGATCTCGCGGTGGATCGCGCGCACCAAAATTCGGGGATCGGCAGAGAGTTGATCGCTCTTGTGCGCAATATGCTTGGAGATGACGTGGCCCTGATCCTGCTCTCTGCTCCGAATGCGATGGAGTACTATCCGAAGGTCGGGTTTGCGAAAGCCGACAACGCGTTCATCATCCCCCGCAAGCGTCATGTGTGAAGCGGTGATCCACTTTTGGCCCAGCGTGTTTTTCTCCTGTCGGGGTGGCGTTGGGGTGGGGAAGCGGCGTCCGGCCGGACAGCACGAGGATCGGGTGCCACACAGGGAGAATGCCTTGCGATCAGAGGTGAGGACTGTTGAAACGGTTGATGGTGGCGATGTTTCGTCCGGACATTGATCATCTGCCGGAACCGTCCATGCTGGCGGGCGGGTTTCGTGTGCGGTGGTTCTGCGAGGGTGATGAAAACACGTGGGCGCAAATCGAGTGCGAAGCTGGGGAATTCTCGTCTGCGGCGGCGGCGCGGGCGCGATTTGCAAAGGATTTTCCCGATCCAGCCTGGCTGCATGACCGCTGCCTGTTCATTGAGGACAGTGCCGGTGAGGCCGTCGGCACGGCCACGGCCATGTCCGGCCAGTTGGCGGGGCGGACCATGGGACAGCTTGGCTGGGTGGCCGTCACGCCGCGCCATCAGGGCCGGGGCCTCGGCAAGTGCGTGGTCGCTCTGGCGCTGCGGCGCATCGCGCAGGAGCACCGCGCAATCTTTCTCAGCACGCAGACCACCAGTGTGGCTGCGGTCAACATCTACCTGCGCTGCGGGTTTGTCCCGCATGCATATGGCCCTGACGATGAGGAGGCGTGGCAGTTGCTGTCGCGGGCGCTCGGTCGGGAGATTCCTCCTGCTCATCCGGTCAAGTGAGCAATCGTGGATCGGGTATCCGGTCTCCTGTGGGGTGGATTTTTCCTCTGGTTCTGTCGTTTGCGGCACGGTGACATAAACGGATCGCGAATATACAAAATGATCCGGCGGGAGGAGATCCGGTGCGCGTCACGCGGTTTGGACATTGTGTACAGATGACGCTTTTCCCGCGTTCTCCTGGGCTAAACACCCATGCCCCCGCGTGGCACAAGATTATCATGAAAATGGCCGAACGGCTATTTTCTCATCTAACGCGATCAGATTGAGAATGGAGACGCCATGAACCAGGACGCCGCTTCTTTTCATACCGTGCGCACAACGCGCATCATTTTCGCCATGAAAACCATCCGTTCTCTTGCAGACGGCTACTGGCTCATCGCGTTCGCGCTCTATATCGGACACTTTGGATTCGGAGCCCTGGGCATCGGATTGTTCGCCGCTTTATCCGTCGTGCTGGGCATTGTTTACACGTCGCTCTTCACGCGCCTCGCATCGCGATACAGCAGTCGCCCCCTCTTGTTGCTGTCCGCCGCACTCATGACGGTCTCAGGGGTCCTGTTTGCGTCCGCGCGCGCCCCCTGGCAAATTGCGCTCGCAGCCATGTGCGGATTCACACCTCCGAGCGGCGGTCTGTTTATGAATGCGCTCGAAGAAGGTGTCCTTGCGCACACTTCCTCGGTGAAGCGGACGAAGGTGTTCGCTCTGTATGGATTCTTTGGAACGGCCGCGGGCGCCGCGGGAGTTCTCGCTCTCGGCCTTCCGGTCTGGCTTGGAGTGGGCGGGGAGTTGCCGTTTCACACCCAGCAATTCATGTTGTGGTGTTACACGGCTGTCAGCGTGATCCCCCTGCTTCTTGCGTTTTTCGTTCGGGATTTGCCGGATCAGAACGCTTCACATAAAGAGGCCGCCGCGACCCGCGCCGAGGCTGAGTCTTCCCGTCCCTTGGCGGCCGCGCACGGACTGGGACAGTCCAGGGCGATCATCTACCGGCTCGCCGCCCTGTTTGTGGCCGACAGCATGGGCAGCGGCATGGTGGCGACGCCTCTGCTCGTTTTCTGGCTGCATCATCAACTGGGTATGAAACCGACGGCGCTTGCCGGTTTGTTTTTTGGCATTGAAGTGCTGGCCGCCATTTCATTCCCGCTCGCCGAGTGGATTTCACGCTATGTCGGACTGCTCAATACCGCCGTCTTCACGCACATTCCC
>JAJZZT010000483.1 GCA_021797415.1 Bacillota bacterium | reverse complement strand
CCGCGGCGTCATGAGAATCGCCTCGGTCGGACAGACCTCGACGCAAAGGTCGCACAGGATGCAGATCTCGAAGTTGATGTCGTAGGTGTCGATGCGCAGCTTTTTGTCCTCATTGCGCGTGCCGGACAACGAGATGCAGTCGGTCGGACAGATGCGCGCACACTGGTTGCAGACAATGCACAGTTCGGGAATGAATTGATGGATGCCGCGGTAGCGTTCCGGCATGTTGATGCGAACATCGGGATACTGCAGCGTGACTTTCTTCTTTGTCATCTGGCCGAACGTTACGCCAAGTCCCTTGAAGATCCCGAACATAAAGACCACCTCCACGCAGGAAAATACAGTCCCCGTTTCAACCGATGAGCGAGAGCGCGCCGGTCAGGACGACATTGAAAAGCGCGATAGGAATCAGCACTTTCCAGGCGAAGCTCATGAGCTGGTCGCCGCGCATCCGCGGCATGGTCGCCCGGACCCAGAACAGAAAAAAGATGATGGCGCTCGTCTTGATGGCGAACCACAGCCAGGACGGCAGCAACGGACCGGCCCAGCCGCCGAGGAACAGCGTCGTTGCCAGAGCCGAAATGGCAAACACGTACACGTACTCCGAGAGCATGAAAAACGCGAACCGGAAGCCGGAGTACTCGGTGAAGTAGCCGGCCACAAGCTCGGATTCCGCTTCCGGAAGGTCAAACGGCGTCCGGTTCAACTCCGCGATCGCGGCGATCAGGAAAACGACAAAACCGATGATCTGCGGGATGATGTACCAGCCGAAGCGATCGGTCGACTGGTGCTGCACGATCGTGACAAGATTCAGCGAGCCGGCCAGCATGACGACGCCGAGCACCGAGAGGCCGAGCGGAATCTCATAGCTGATCATCTGCGCCGCCGACCGCATGCCGCCGAGCAGCGAGTACTTGTTGTTGGACGCCCATCCGGCCATGACGACGCCGAGGATGGTGATGGAACTGAGCGCAATGTAGTAGAGCAGCCCCACGTTCAGGTTTGCGGTAAAAATGTGGGACGCGGTGTACGGGATGACCGCCAGCACCATGAAGGACGGGACAAAGGCGATGGCCGGGGCCACAAGAAACAGCGCGCGGTCCGCGTTGGCCGGGATGATATCCTCCTTGATCAGCAGCTTGAGCACGTCGGCGACAGACTGCAAAAGGCCGAGCGGACCGACCCGGTTCGGACCGATGCGCCCCTGCATCCAGCCGATGACCTTCCGTTCAAAATAGATCAGGTACGTGACGATGCCGAGCACAATCGCGAGCACAACCACGCAACCGATCAGCATGCCGAGCAGTGTGAGCGGGCTGAGCGGATGATTTTGCCAGGAAAACATCAGGCGTCCACCTCCCCGAGCACGATGTCGACTGCGCCGAGAATCGCGATCATGTTCGCCATGCTCTGGCCGATCAGCAGTTTGCGCAGGATCTGCAGATTGACGAACGACGGGCGCCGCAGCTTGAGGCGATACGGCTTATCCTTCCCGTCGGAGACGAGGTACACGCCAACCTCTCCGCGCGCGCCCTCGATGCCGCGATAGTATTCGCCGGCCGGCACGCGGACCAGCTTCGGCACCTTGCCGATGACCGGGCCGTCCGGAACGCGTTTTACCGCTTGGGCGACGATGTGTAAAGACTGCTCGATCTCCTGCAGATGGATGAAGTAGCGGTCAAAACAGTCGCCGTTTTTACCGACGGGAACCTCCCAGTCAAACTGGTCGTAGATCGAATACGGCCTGTTCTTGCGCAGATCCCAGTTGAATCCGGTCGACCGCAGATTGATCCCGGACATTGAGTAAGCCAGCGCGTCTTCCTGGCTGATCACGCCGGTGCCGCGGACGCGGTTGAGAAAGATCTCGTTGCCCGTGACAAGTTCGTGGTACATCGGGACTTTCGTCTCCATGTGCGCGGCAAAGTCGCTCACTTTCTCGATCCAGCCCGGCGGCGTGTCAAACTGGACGCCGCCCACGCGCATGTAATTGTACGTCAGGCGGGCGCCGCAGATTTCATTGAACAGCATGACGATCTGTTCCCGCTCCTGAAAAGCGTACAGAAACGGACTCATGGCTCCGAGATCGAGCAGGTATGTGCCGAGAAACAGCAGGTGCGACGCGATCCGCTGCAATTCCATCACAATGATGCGCAGGTACTCCGCGCGTGCGGGCACCTCAAGGTCGAGCGCGTACTCCACGGTATAGCACAGCGCGTAGTTATTCAGCATGGACGCAACGTAATCCAGGCGGTCGGTATAAGGGATGATCTGAACGTACTGCAGGTCTTCCGCCAGTTTCTCCGTCCCGCGATGCAGATAGCCGACGACCGGATCGGCGTCAACGATCCGCTCGCCGTCGATGGTCACCACAAGCCGGAACACGCCGTGCGTGCTCGGGTGCTGCGGCCCGACATTCAGAATCATCTCTTCAGAGCGCAAGGCGCACATCAGGAACTTTCGCCTCCCCTTGTGGGCATATTCTCAAACGGCGAGTAGTCCTTGCGCAGCGGGTACCCGTTCCACCCGTCCCACATCATGATGCGGCGCAGGTCCGGATGGCCGTCGAACGTCACGCCGAGCAGGTCGTAGACTTCGCGCTCCTCCCAATTGACGCCGGGAAACAGCCCTGTCAGAGAAGCGACCCTGGCATCGTCGCGCGGCGTTCGGACCTTGAGGCTGATGAACCGATTGTGCGTCGTGGAATGGACGTACAGGACGACCTCGATGTATCCCTTGTCCTTGTAGTCCGTACCGGCGAACGCTTCGATGTAATTGTACGCGTGCATGGGATCGTCACGCAGAAAACGGACGGCCGCGAGCCACTTTTCGCGCACGATGGCCAGTTGAGGCACATCCTTGGATGCGCCGGTCTCCTCGACAACGCCCGACCCCAGCGCGCGTTCCAGGCTCTCCTTGATCTGGTCTGCGGCCGCGGTCGCCGCGACAGTGCGGGGATCGGGCGGCGCCGGCGCCTTGGCGGGCCTGGCTGCCGCCGCAGGCTTGGCTGCCGCGGTAGGCTTGGCTGCCGCCGCAGGTTTGTCGGCGGCGGGTTTGTCGGCGGCAGGTTCGTCGGCGGCAGGTTTGGCTTCCGCCGCGGGTTTGTCGGCGGCAGGCTTGGTCTCTTCCGTTGGCTTGGCGGCAGAAAGCGTCACGGTGGTGCGCGAGGGGGGAGCGATTTTCGCGGCAGCTATTGCCGCGGCATCCGGCTTGGCTTCATCCGTCGCGGGCTTAGCCTCTGCTGCGGGCTTGGCTTCATCCGTCGCGGGCTTAGCCTCTGCTGCGGGCTTGGCTTCATCCGTCGCGGGCTTAGACTCTGCTGCGGGTTTGGCTTCTTCCGCCGCGGGCTCTGCCCCGTTGTCTCTCACATCGTCGGACATCAGACAGGCACCTTCTTCCCAGCGGCCTCAAGGCGAATCTTCTCCTGCAGTTTGTTGAGACCGTAGATCAGGGCAGGCGGCGACGGCGGACACCCTGGAATGTACACGTCCACCGGAACGATCTGGTCGACGCCCTTGACCACCGAGTAGGAGCGGACGTACGGTCCACCCGCCGTGGCGCAGGAACCCATCGCCACCACCCATTTCGGTTCCGCCATCTGATCGTACAGGCGCTTCAGCAGCGGCCCCATCTTCTTTGTCACCGTACCGGCGACGATCATGACATCGGACTGGCGCGGCGACGCGCGAAAAATGATGCCGAACCGGTCGAGGTCGTAGTGCGAGGCGCCGGCGCCCATCATCTCGATCGCGCAGCAGGCGAGGCCGAATGTCAGCGGCCACAGGCTGTTGCTGCGCGCCCACCCCTTGATCTGCTCCAGCGGAGCCAGTACAATTCCGGCCTTGCGCAGGTCTGCGGACTCCTCGGCGCTGAGGCCTTCGTACTCGATAACAGGCAGCTTGAGGTCTGGCCTCAGTTCCATTCGAGCACCTTCTTTCTCCATGCGTAAATCAGGCCCACCGCCAGAAGAAGGATGAAGACCAGCATCTCTGTGAAACCGAAGAGACCGAGACGATGGTATTCAACCGCCCAGGGGTAGAGAAAGAGAATCTCCACGTCGAACACGACAAACAACAGCGCGTACAGATAGTAGCGCACGTTGTACCGCGCCCGTGCGTCCCCCACAGGCGCGAGCCCGCTTTCGTAGGTCGCGACTTTGCCCGGAGTCGGCCGGTTGGGCCGCAGGAGCGGTCCGAGCACGGCCAGCGCGCCGATCGGCAACGCGATGCCCACCACGAGGAAAAACACAGTAAAAATAAATGCATTTGCGTACAACTTCGACACCCCCAGCATCTGGAAACGAGCGGTTGGGCCTTGCGAAACAAACAGGGTTATTATAACAAAGCGCATGAAGTGAGTAAAACAGGCCGCTGCGCCGTCCCCTCTGTCAATATGCGCGCCCATCGCCGATCTCATGCGGAAGGAATGGGCCAGCCGCCGGCAAAACGCCGTTTTGTACATGTTCTACACGGGTCTTTCATTTGCATGGAACAATAAATAGCAAGCCAGACGCGGCACTATCGCGTCTGGCCACACATAAAATGATACACACGTCAATCGGGAATAGTACAGACGGACTACCCTGAAAATGCGACTTACGCGTCAGCCGCCAACACACCGGAGGACAACCCGGCGGCTTCCAGGCGATTCTGCGCGCGTCGCAACGCCGCCGCCGCGCGCTCCGTGTCCATCTCGGCGGTGCGTTCCGCGAGGCGCTTTTGCGCCCGGTCGCGCGCTCGCGTCGCCCGTTCCACGTCGATCTGCGAACCGATCTCCGCGGCGCCGAGCAGCAGCGTGACGCGGTCCGGCGACACGTGCAGGAAGCCGTCCGACACAGCCACCCAGTCTTCGCCCTCCGGAACGCGCACTTTCATGACGCACGGCTGCACCGTCGTGGCCAGCGGCGCGTGGCGGGGCAGAATCCCGATCTCGCCGGCCCCTCCGCGCACGATGATCATATTCACCTCACGGGTCAAAACGATGCGCTCGGGCGTCACCACTTCCAACAGCACCGTGCTCACATGGCCACCTCCCGCCGTCAGGCCCGCACGCCGTCGCGCTCGGCCTTTTCCAGGACCTCCTCAATGGCCCCGCAATACGTGAAGTACGTCTCCGGCACCTCGTCGTATTTCCCGTCGAGGATGCCCTTGAAGCTGCGGACCGTGTCCTTCACCTGCACGTACGTGCCGGGCACGCCCGTGAACTGTTCCCCGACGAAAAACGGCTGGGACAGGAAGTTCTGGATCTTGCGCGCGCGCGACACGGTCATCTTGTCGTCGTCGCTCAGTTCATCCATGCCGAGAATGGCGATGATGTCCTGCAACTCTTTATAGCGTTGCAAAACGACCTGAATGCCGCGCGCCACCTCGTAGTGCTCCGCGCCGACAATTTCCGGCGACAGTGCACGCGAAGTGGACGCCAGGGGATCGACGGCCGGGTACAAACCCATGGACGCAATCTTGCGATCAAGGTTCGTGGTCGCGTCAAGGTGCGCGAACGTGTTGGCCGGCGCCGGGTCCGTGTAGTCGTCGGCCGGGACGTAGATCGCCTGGATGGATGTGATCGAACCGCGCAGCGTGGATGCGATACGCTCTTGCAACTGGCCCATCTCCGTCGCGAGCGTCGGCTGGTAGCCGACGGCGGACGGCATGCGGCCAAGCAGCGCGGACACTTCAGAACCCGCCTGCGTGAAACGGAAGATATTGTCAATGAAAAGCAGCACGTCGCGCTCTTCCACATCGCGGAAGTACTCGGCGATCGTCAGGCCGCTCAGGGCCACCCGCAGGCGCGCGCCCGGCGGTTCGTTCATCTGGCCGAACACCATGCTCGTCTTGTCGATGACGCCGGAATCGCGCATCTCGTGGTAGAGGTCGTTGCCCTCGCGCGTCCGTTCCCCGACGCCCGCAAACACGGAGTAGCCGCCGTGCTCCTTGGCGATATTGTGGATCAATTCCTGGATCAGGATCGTCTTGCCCACGCCCGCGCCGCCGAACAGGCCGACCTTGCCGCCCTTGACGTAGGGCGCCAGCAGGTCGACCACCTTGATGCCCGTCTCGAATACTTCCGCCTTCGTGCTGATCTCGGAAAATGCGGGCGCATCGCGATGGATCGCCCAGCGATCGTTTGCCTCGACGGGGCCCGCCTCGTCGATCGGATCGCCCAGGACGTTGAAAATGCGGCCGAGCGTCCCTTCCCCGACGGGCATGGAAATGGCTGCGCCCGCATCCATCACTTCCACTCCGCGCACCAGTCCGTCCGTGGACGACATGGCGATCGTCCGCACCATGTTGTCGCCCAGATGGAGCGCCACCTCCAGCGTGAGATGGATGGGAACGTCGCCTTCGTAATCAATGCGCAACGCATTGTTGATGGCGGGCAATTGGCCTGTCGGGAACCGCACGTCGACGACCGGGCCCATGACCTGCACCACACGTCCCTTGTTCAAACAATCCCCTCCTGTCCCAATTACTTCAGAGCCTCCGCACCGCCCACGACCTCGGCGATCTGCGTCGTGATTGCGGCCTGGCGGGCGCGGTTGAGCGCGAGCGTCAGCGTGCCGATCATCTCCGTGGCGGCGTCGGTCGCATTGCCCATGGCGGTCATGCGCGCGCCGTGCTCGCTCGCCTTGGCGTCAAGGACGGCCTGGTAGACGAGCGTTTCAGCGTAGCGCGGAAGCAGGCTTTGCAGCAGCGTCTCCTCGTCCGGTTCATAAATGAACTGAACCGGCCGCGCCCCGCTCTCTTCATCCGCGAGTCCGCGCAGCGGCAGCACCTTGCGGACGACCGTCTGCTGACTCACTGCATTGATAAATTCGTTGTAAACCATGTACAATTCATCGAACCGCTCGGCGGCGTACGCGGCGACAACCTCCTCCGCCAGCGGGGCGACACCCGCGTAGGACGGGGAGTCGGCAACGCCCGTGACCTCAAACTCGACAGGATACCCATGGCGCCGGAAGAAATCGCGGCCCTTGCGCCCGACGGCGAAGATGGTGTACGTGTTGCGGTCGCGCCGGCGAATCTCCTGAAGCGTGCGCCGGATGACGGCCGCGTTGTAGGGTCCCGCCAGTCCCCGGTCGGCGGTGATGACCAGGTAGCCCGTCCGGCGTACGGGGCGGTCGGACAGAAGCGGATGCTTCACATGGCGGATCGAACCGGACAACTCGGCGAGCATCTGCCGCATGCGCTGCAGATAGGGCCTGGACAGTTGCACGGCTTCCTGGACGCGGCGCAGTTTGGCGGCGGCGACCATTTCCATCGCCTTTGTGATCTGCGCCGTGTTTTGCACGCTCCTGATGCGGCGGCGGATATCTCTTGTATTCTGCGGCATGGTTTCACCACCTTCGGCCCCGGTTGGCCGGGGCATGACAGATTAGGCGACGAAGACGGCCTTGAATTTGCCCACCGCTTCTTTGAGCAACTGGACCGTATCTTCCGCCAGCGCCTTGCTGGCCTGGATCGCTTCGTAAATCTGCGGGTAATTCGAGCCCACGTACGCCAGCCATTCCTCCTCGAAACGGCGGACGGCGGAGACGGGCAGATCGTCGATGTGGCCGTTCACCGCAGACCAGATCGACACCACCTGGCGATCGACGGAAAGCGGCTGGTTGAGCCCCTGCTTGAGGATTTCGACCACGCGTTCGCCCCGCGCCAGCCTGGACTGGGTGGCCTTGTCAAGATCGGAACCGAATTGCGCAAACGCCTGGAGTTCGCGAAACTGCGCGAGGTCGAGACGCAGTGTTCCGGCGACTGATTTCATCGCCTTGATCTGCGCCGCACTGCCGACGCGGGAAACGGAGATGCCGACGTTGACGGCGGGACGGACACCGGAGAAAAACAGGTCCGATTCAAGAAAGATCTGGCCGTCCGTGATGGAGATGACGTTGGTTGGAATGTACGCCGACACGTCACCGGCCTGCGTCTCGATAAACGGCAGCGCGGTGAGCGATCCGCCGCCGAGCTTGTCGCTCAGCTTGGCCGCCCGTTCGAGCAGGCGCGAGTGCAGGTAGAAGACATCGCCGGGATACGCCTCGCGACCGGGAGGACGCCTGAGCAGAAGCGACATTTCCCGGTACGCGGCGGCCTGTTTCGTGAGGTCGTCGTAGATGACCAGCGCGTGCTCGCCGCTGTACAGGAAGTGTTCGCCCATGGCGCAACCCGCGTAAGGCGCAAGAAACAGAAGAGGTGACGGGTCCGACGCGTTGGCCGCCACGACGATGGTGTAATCCATCGCGCCGTGCTTGCGCAGCGTCTCCACCACCTGCGCGACGGTCGACTGCTTCTGGCCGATGGCAACGTACACGCAATTCACGCCGTTGCCTTTCTGGTTGATGATGGTGTCGATAGCAATCGATGTTTTTCCCGTCTGTCTGTCGCCGATGATCAGTTCCCGTTGCCCGCGGCCGATCGGGATCATCGAATCGATCGCCTTGATGCCCGTTTGCATCGGTTCGAACACGGAGCGGCGGTCAATGACGCCCGGCGCCCGCGATTCCACGGGGCGGAAGAATTCGGTCGCGATGGGGCCGCGGTTGTCCAGCGGCTGTCCGAGAGGATTGACCACCCGTCCGAGCAGCGCTGGACCGACGGGCACCTGCGCGATGCGACCGGTGCGGCGCACTTGGTCTCCCTCCTGGATTCCCGCGACCGAACCGAGCACGATAACTCCCACATTGTCCTCTTCCAGATTGAACGCAAGACCGTACACACCGTTTGCAAACTCGACCAGTTCCCCGGCCATGACGTTGTCAAGCCCGTACAGCCGGGCGATGCCGTCGCCCACCTGGAGGACGGTGCCCGTCTCGTAGCTCTGCGCCTGCGCCGCGAATTGTTCGATCTGTTGTCTGATCAACGCGCTGATTTCATCCGGTCGAATGCTCAAAGGTTTCCCTCCTCTATACAATCCGGCGGCCAGACAGCGCCGCGCGAAACTGGCCCAGGGCGCCGCTGATCGAAGCGTCTACGATCCGGTTGCCGATCTGCAGCCTGTATCCCGCGATCAAATCCGGATTGACGCTCACATGCGCTTCGATCTGCTTTTGCGTCGCATTTTGCAGATCGCCGACGATCTGTTCCAGTTGCGCCTGCGCGAGATCCCGGGCGGACTGCAGATGGACCTCGACGCGCCCCCGGTGTTCATTGGCCCTCGCATGGAAGGCGGAGCGCACCGCCGGGATGTACGCGCCGCGCTTGCGCGTGAACAGCAGGTGCAAAAATGTGAGCACGACAGGATGCAGCACACCCTGAAAAACCCGCGTCACGGCGAGCGCTTTTTCGTCCGGACCGACGACAGGGTTTTCGAGCAAGGCGCGAAATTGCGGAAAGTCGCGCAGCGCCTCGTCAACGCGCAGCAGACCGCCGTCCACCTCTTCGATGATGCCGCGCTGCGCCGCAACTTGAAACAGGCCCTCCGTGTAACGCTGTGTCACCGAGCCGTTCAGCATACGAGTTCTCCCAACCGGGCTTCGGCTTCCTCGATCATCGCCTGATGCTCCACTTCACCGCTGTGCCTGCGCAGCAATTTCTCGCTCAATTCGACGGTCAGCGAAGACACCGCCGAAAGAACCGAATCCATCGCCTCCGCGCGCTCGCGCTCGATCAGTTGGCGGTTGGTTTCCAACAGCCGCTGCGCCTCTTCCTGCGCCAGCCGGACGATCTCCCGCCCCTGCTCGTCCGCGCGCCGACGCGCCGCTTCCAGCAATTCGCGCGCCTGCTGGCGCGCATTTTCAAGGAGCTGTCGCTGTTCGTCAAGCAGTTGTTCCGCCTGCTGCCTGTTGCGTTCCGCGTCGTTCAACTGGTCGATCACAAACTGGCGCCGTTTCTCCAGAATGTTATTGAACGGCTCGAAGCCAAAATGCCGGATGACAAAAAACAGGATCAGGAAGGTCACGATCGAGACGATGAACGTGCCAAACTCAAACAAAAGTGCCACCCTCCTTCTCTCCAGGAATGGATGCGCCGCCGGATGCTTGTCCCGTGGTCGCGGCCACTCCGCCAATCACCGCATTACAGCGCGCCTTTGGTAAACAGGATGATGATCCCGAACGCCAGCGCGATGACCGGAAACGCCTCGACGAGCGCCACGCCGAGCAGTGCGCT
>JAJZZT010000238.1 GCA_021797415.1 Bacillota bacterium | reverse complement strand
GTTTCCCAGCGGATCGACGCTGATGCTCTACACCAACTTCAAGGACCCGCTGTTGGCAAGGCTGCCTGTTCGCCAAGCTATGAGCTATGCGATCAACCGTCAAAAGATCAACCAGGCTGACTATCACTACGCACCCATTGCCAACGTTTTTGACATGCTGACCGGCACAACCAAGGGTTGGCTGTCTCCCACTCTCGCCAAACAGTACCAGGGGTCCCTGCAATATAACCCGGCGAAGGCGGTCGCCATCCTTCAGAAGGCAGGATTCAAGAAGAACCGCAGCGGTATCTTCGTTTCGCCATCCGGGAAACCGCTGTCATTCACACTGCAGGTGGTCTCGTCTTACCCGCAATGGGTGGCCATGTCCGCGATCATTGCAGCCGAGTTGAAAAATGTGGGCATCCATGTTACGGTTCAGGGCGAATCCCCCAGTTTGTACGGCAACAACCTGTTTAAGCAACACCAGTACCAGTTGGCCATTTCGTGGACAGACACAGGTCCGGCGCCGTTTTACGCGTACTACTCAATGCTGTATCCCAATCTCCCGTCAAACTCGGAGAATTGGAACAACCCCGCCACGACGCGCCTGTTGAATACGTATTTGCATACGTCTTTTCCTGCGGTGCAACACCGTGTGATGAATGCGCTCGAAGGCATTGTCGCACGTGACATGCCGTCCATTCCGCTCGTCGAGTCTCCCAATTGGCTGGAGTACAGCACCCGCAACTATGTGGGTTGGCCAAACGCCGGCAATCCCTACGCCAGGGGAGCCGCGTGGAGCAGTCCGTCGAACGCGCTCGTACTGTCGCACCTTAGACCTGTGAAGTGATCATACCCGGCGCACATTTTTGATATTCGATGGCATGGAAGTGTCCCTACGGTTGCGCGAGACGCCATCCATTGGAGAGCGAGGAAGCCTGTGATGAGTGAACCCATCAAGTCCGAAGTGGTCTATGAAACGATTGAACATGTTGAGTTGCGGTTGCATGTATTCAAGAGCAGCGTCCCGTCATCGCATGCCGAATCTGCTCCGGTCATGGTCATCTTCCATGGAGGGGGATGGGTAGCGGGGAGACCGGAACAATTCTTTCCGCAGGCCCGCCACTTCGCCATGGACGGTTTTGTTGCTGTGTGTGCGGATTATCGGATTCGCAATGTGCATGGAACGTCGCCTTTTGAAAGTATGGCTGATGCAAGGTCGGCCATTCGCTGGGTCCGGCAACACGCGGAAGCCTTGCAAGTCGATCCGAACCGCCTTATCGCAGCTGGCGGTTCAGCCGGCGGACACTTGGCGCTGTGTGCAGCTGTTTTCCCGCATCCCGAAGAAGAACAGGCGACATCTTTTTCCTGCATTCCGAACGGGCTGATTCTCTTCAATCCCGTCGTGGATACAACGTCTCTCGGATTTGGAGAACAGGCTTTTGCAGGCCGGTCTATGGAGGCGTCGCCGGTCCACCATATCCGCTCTGGATTGCCTGACACGTTGATTCTTCACGGGACGGAGGATACGACTGTACCCATCGAGAATGTGAGACGCCTCGACGCGGAGATGACCAGTCACGGCAACAGGTGCTTGCTCGTCGAATATCCGGGGCAGATCCACGGGTTTTTCAATTACCGAAACGGCGACAATTCCTATTATACTGTCACACTCGAACAGGCCGGCAAGTTTGCCAGACAGGTCACAGATCGATTGTCTGAGAAACGTGAACGTGAAATCGGGAAGTAGACGCCGTGCGTAGACGCCGTGCGTTTCTCCTGATCGTGGCGTTCCGCTATTTGTCCGTGATGTCGGAGGAATTGGCACGTGATTGTCGTATGCAGGTAGTAGGGTAACCGACAACCACGAGGGGAGAATGGGCCATGGTGCAATGGGGATGTTGCATATCGCCCTGGTCTTCTGCGGACGGCGGTGATATGCCCGTGCGCGCTGAGGAAATGTTCGCGCAACTGACGGACGTGGGCTTTGAATATGCGGAATTGTCTGCGTCGTCGCTCGTACAATTGTCGGATACGGCCCTGTCTTCATTGGTTCGCGCCATGGAACGGACCGGAACGCCTGTTCGCGCTTGCAACAGTTTCGTGCCGGCGACTATCCCGCTTGTCGGGCCGCAGAGAGATTTCGATCGCATTCACGACTATGTCGGGCGCACGCTTACCCGTTGCGCGCAAATCGGCGCAGGAACGGTCGTGTTCGGGAGCGGGACCGCACGTCATATTCCCGACGGATTTGACAGCGCTACGGCATTGCGGCAGTTAAAAGAATTTTTGATCATGTGCAACGACTTCGGAGAACGGTTGAGGATCGATATCGTGATCGAGCCACTACGCAAGGCGGAGTGCAATGTGATCAACTCCGTCGCGCAGGGAGCCGCGCTGACCCGGGAGGTGAATCTACCGCACATCCGCCTGCTTGCCGACTCGTATCACATGGCGGCGGAGCAGGAGGCATATGGTGTGTTGGATGGGGTGGCGGATCTGCTGGGCCATGTGCATGTCGCAAATGGCCGGGAGCGGCGCTACCCCGGCCACGACCGGGGTGATGTCGAGGATCTAGCCCGAATGTTCGTCCATCTCCAGCGTAGCGGCTATGCGCGGGGGATTTCGGTCGAATGCCGCTTTGAGTTGTTTGTCAAGGAGCTGCCGAAAGCACTCGTTACGCTGCGCGAGGCATGGGCGACCGGATTTCGGCTGAGTGAAGGGTGATCGGCGAGGGGGGCAATCCGTGAGGAAGAGAGCGGGTAATTCAACCTGTTCCTAAGGAAGCATCCGCTGTCTGCCCAGGAACCCACGTGAACATCATGGAATTTCGACACGCATCGCCATATCTATGCAAATGATTTCATGAGGAGCCGCATGAGTTAGTGGCGCGAGCGCTATCATAGAGAGCGAGCGCCTTCCATGAAGGGATTCGAATGGGGGGCGCTCTGCCACAAAGGCACGACTGCGTTTGAATCTTGCTCGCCAGACAGGATTGACATACACAAAAAGACCTCTCGAAAGTGGGTTCGCCCATTTTTAAGTGATTGTTCAAAAAGGGGGCAGAACTCTTTGGCGCATGGCTGCGCCATCGCCAGAAACGCTCCCTCACGCACCCCAAAACATACGCTCGGGGACATGGGATAACACCAATTCCGGCAGGCGTGTTACAGTACATTTCGTGTCCGATTAGAGCCTCGGACACGAAATGTGGAACCATTGCGCCTGCAAAGAGGACTTTATCCCATGTCCCCTCGGTCCGCATTTCTGGCTGCTTTCTTGCCCTGCGCAAATCTTACCTGCCCCTTTTTGAACAGGCTCTTTAAGAGGTCTTCGGAGACGATATGCGGAACGATTGCGCCTGTTCTGCGGACTATTTCACCGCCGCTCTAGGCGTGCGCCGCGGCGAGCCGCTCTTTGTCGATCGTCTGCATGAGCTCGTCAAACGATTTTTCAAACGCCTGCAGCCCTTTGACTTTCAGGTCGGCGCCGAGCGCGGAGATGTCCAGTCCCGCTTGCTCACACGCGCCCAGGACCGCCTCGTCCGCGCCGTAGTCTGCGTCGACCGTGCGCTTCGCCGTTCCGTGGTCGAGGAAAGCGGCGAGCGTCTTCGGGGGCATCGTGTTCACCGTCTCGGAGCCGATCAGGCCGTCGATGTACAACACGTCGCTGAGCTTGTCGCTCTTCGTGCCCGTGGACGCGAACAGCGGACGCTGCACATGCGCGCCCTTGGCTCTGAGCGCGGCGAAGCGCTCGCCGCCAAAGATCCGTTCAAACGCCTTGTACTGCAGTCGCGCATTGGCCAGAGCCACGCGGCCGGACAACCGGTCGAGCGCCTCGCCTTTGGCGGCCGCGTCGACCGCTCCGTCGACTCGGCTGACAAATAGGCTTGCGACGGAGCGGACGCCCGAGATGTCGTGTCCATCCGCCAATCGCTGCTCCAGTCCCCTGATGTACGCTTCGGCCACCATTTCATAATCGCTCATGGTGAACATGAGCGTCACGTTGACGTTGACGCCGGCGGAGATGAGGGCGGTGATCGCCGTCAGCCCCTCATCCGTGGCGGGCACTTTCACCATCAGGTTGGGCCGGTCGATTTCCTTCCAGATCCGCTTCGCTTCGGCAACCGTCCCCGCCGCGTCGTGGCTGAGCGCGGGCGGGACTTCGAGGCTGACAAAGCCGTCCCCGCCGTTCGCTTCCCGGAAGAGCGGCGCAAATACGTCGCACGCGCCCCGAATGTCCGAAAACGCCAGCGCTTCATAGATTTCAGTCACGCTCTTGCCCGCCTGCGCCAAGCGGCGGATGTCGTCCGTGTAGAGATCGCTCTTGGCGATGGCGTTCTCAAACAGGGTCGGATTGGAAGTGACGCCGCGCACGCCCTGTTCCACCAGGTGGCGCAACTCGCCTTTTTCAATCATGTCGCGGCGGATGTAGTCCAGCCACGCGCTCTGGCCGAGCGCGTGCAATTCGTGCAATTTGGTCATGCCTGTTTGCTCCTCTCCATCGTTCTTTGCGCGGCGGCCGTCACGGCCTCCACCGTGAAGCCGAACTGCTTCATCAGATCCGCTTCGGAACCGGAGGCGCCGAATGTCGTGACGCCGAGGATCTCGCCAAGCGGGCCCACATGCCGTTCCCAGCCGGTCGGCTGGGCCATTTCGACAGCCACGCGCGCGCGCGCCGCCGGCGGCAGCACTTCGTCGCGGTAGGCCGGCGCTTGTTCGTCAAACAGGCGCGGCGCGGGCATGCTGACAACTCTTGCGTGAATGCCTGCGGTGAGCAACGCTTCCTGCGCCGAAACGCACAGGCTAACTTCCGAGCCCGTCGCGATCAGCACCACGTCCAGTTTATCGCTTTTCTCCGGAGAAACCACGTAGGCGCCGCGTTCAATGCCCTGTGTCGCGCGCTCGGCCGTCGTAGCAAGAATGGGGAGCGCCTGACGGGACAGAGCGAGAGCGACGGGCCGGTCGCGGTGCGCGATGGCGAATCTCCAGGCGGCCACCGTTTCGTTGGCGTCTGCGGGGCGGATCACGACGAGATTGGGAATGAGTCTGAGCGATGGAACGTGTTCGACCGGCTGGTGTGTAGGGCCGTCCGAACCAAGCCCGATGCTGTCGTGCGTGAAGACGTACACGATCGGCAGGCGCATGAGCGAAGCAAGCCGGATGGAAGGACGCAGGTAATCGGAAAAGACGAGGAATGTGGCGCCAAACGTGTGCAGTCCGCCGTGCAGGGCCAAACCGTTCAGCGCGCCGCCCATGCCATGCTCGCGCACGCCGAACCACACGTTGCGGCCGCTGTAGTTCTGCGCGCTAAAGACATTCTCACCCTTGATCGTCGTATCGTTGGAACTCGCGAGGTCGGCGGATCCGCCAAACAGGGTGGGGAACTGTTGGGACAGCGCGTTCAGCGCCTGACCGGACGCCTGGCGCGTGGCCATCGCTTTTCCGCCCGCCGCGAAAACCGGGAGCGCGGCGTCCCACCCCGCGGGCAGTTTGCCCGCGATCACCGACTCCAACTCTGCCGCGAGTTCCGGATGTTCGGAACGGTAACGCTGGAAAAGCGCATCCCACTCGGCCTCGTGCCGCTCGCCCTGGCGAACGAATTCGGCAAAGTGCCGGCGCACCTCGTCGGGGACGTAATGGGTGCCCTCATAGGTCCAGCCGTATGTCTGGCGGGCCAGCCGGGCTTCCTCCGCTCCGAGCGGCTTGCCGTGCGCCTCCGACGTCCCCTGGCGTCCCGGACTGCCAAAGCCGATAATGGTGCGGACTTCGATCAGCGTCGGCCGGCCGCTTGACTGGCGGGCCTGTTCCAGAGCGGCGGCGATCTGGGGCACGTCGTTGCCGTCCGCGACACGCAGCACATTCCAGCCCAACGCTTCAAAGCGGGCCGCGACATTTTCCGTGAAGGCTCTGGAAGTCGGCCCGTCGAGTGAAATATCGTTTGAGTCGTACAGTGCGATCAGTCGGTCGAGTTTGAGGTGTCCGGCGAGCGAGGCGGCTTCATTGGCGATGCCCTCCATCAGGTCGCCGTCGCCGACAATGGTGTAAGTGTGGTGGTCGATCACCGGAAAACCGGGACGATTGTAGCGCGCTGCCAGAAAACGTTCCGCCATCGCCATGCCAACCGCGTTCGCAATCCCTTGTCCGAGCGGGCCCGTTGTCGTCTCGACGCCCGGCGTGTGCCGGTATTCCGGATGCCCCGGCGTTTTGCTGCCCAATTGGCGAAACTGTTTCAGGTCCTCCAGCGTCAGTCCGTAATCCATCAGGTGCAGGAGACTGTACAGCAACATGGAACCGTGTCCTGCGGAAAGGACGAACCTGTCGCGGTTGAACCAGCCGGGGTTGTGGGGATTGTGCCGCATGACGCGCGTCCAAAGCGTGTACGCCATGGGAGCGGCCCCCATCGGAAGCCCCGGATGTCCCGAGTTCGCGCGTTCAATACTGTCGATCGACAATGTCCGGATCGTATTGATCGCGTCCTGCTCGATTGTTGAAACGGCCATATGAATTATCCGCCTTTCTGCATCGCCGCAAATCTGTGGCGATGCGCTTCGTATCCCATCTATTATGCACGAAAACACCCAGCAAGTGTGGCCCCATCCTCCGCATTTATTCCCGTATTGCGACACTCTTCGCGGACGGTCGGGCGATTTCGCGCAATGAGAGGTTATTTTGAAAAAAATCTCTACTACGTTAAAGAAACCTATGGCGCGACTGGTAGAGATAGTGTATGTTGGACTTGCAAGATGCTGAGGGCCTCTTGAGGGGATGTCCGTAACCTGGTCGCTTGGGCAGACCCGAGATCGTAGCGAATCCGTTCTTCCTTTGGAGGGCTTCTCTTCCCAAGGAGGAACAACACCATGAAAGAAAAATTCATGGCAGCTTTGACCATCGTCGCACTCGTCGTGGTGGCCTCAGCAACTATAGTTGTGAAGTAGCGCACCGGTAGGGTGGTACATCATAAGGATGTTTTCCTTGGGGGCGCAAGCCACCCAAGGATCCAAATCTTTTTCGAGGTGCCGAAGCCATGTGGTGGTTTCTTATACTTGCAGTCATAGTTGGGTTCATTCGGGGCGGGAGATTTTCCAATATACCAAAGTTTCGTTTTTCATGGCTTTTATTTCCTGTTGCCTTGATGCAGGTGATGGCGCTCTTGGTACATAATCTCTCCCCTGTTTTGATCTCTTTGTCCTACGCCGTGACACTGGTAGTCCTGGCGGCCAATTGGTCGTACGAGGAAGTGCGGATCCTCCTGATCGGCACGGTTTCCAATGCGCTGGTCATCTGGACCAACGGCGGTACCATGCCGGTTCTTTACGTTCCCGCTCTGCATCATTTGGCCAGCGCCGGAGCGTTTACCAGCGCGAGTTTCTGGCACAAATTGCTCACGTCACGAAGTAATTTTCCGATTCTCGCCGATATCATGTATGTCCCATATCCTGTTCCAGACATGATGAGTTTCGGCGACATCTTCATCGCGGCGGGGGGATGCCTTCTGATTCAACGTCTCATGAATAAGCCGGTTCCCTTGTCCCGGCTCGCGAATCTGGGGATGGGCGGTCCACATCGTGGTTCACAAAAATGAAGAATCTGAAGGGCTTTCTTAAGAAAGCATACCTTTTGTTGTTTGCATTGATTGGTCCCCTACTCCTCATTCTCTCGCTTTATCAGCTCAAATCGCCCGGTCTGTGGATGATCACCATTGTGGTTGCGTTGCTTGGCGTGGCTGCCGATTTGGTTCCGACACTGCATTTGCGAGAATTGGCGATTAGCGTTGGCAATGTCATGGTTATATTTTCGATTATCGCTTCTTCTGATCAATCGGCCGTCGTGGTCATCAGTTTGTCCATGCTGACGTTTGGACTCATCGGTGCAATTTCACCATTCATGATGGCGGTCAATATTGGCCAAGCGGTTCTTTCTGTTGAGATAACTGGGTATATATGGTTTTTATTTGAACATCAGGTACCACCGACCGTAGCGGCGATCATTTGTGTAGCGGGTTATTTTTTTTCCAATACACTCATTGCCGGCACATTAATTTCTATACGGCAGCACGTTTCGCTTCCTGAAACCCTCAAGGCGATATATGGCAATATACCCTTTTCTTTAGCGTATCTTGCAACTACCGTTATTGGGGCTGTGGCTGGTCTTCTGTACAGAGACTGGGGCATCAGTTCAGTGGTTATCTCCATTCCGATGTACCTGTTTCTCCGGCAAATGCTTCAACAGAGAATCGACGATGCAAATATCATCCAAGAGTACGCCCAGGAGGTCAAACGGCGGTACAACGCGTCGATCACCTCGCTCGCGCATGCGATTGACGCCCGGGACTCCTATACGTTTGGACATTCCCTGCGCGTCGCGGCGCTGAGCAAGCGGCTTGCCGCAAAAATGGACAGGGGATTGAATGTCGAGGAGATCTTCTTCGGCGGATTGTTGCACGATATCGGGAAAATCGCCATTCCGGATTCAATCCTGCTCAAACCGGGGATGCTGGAAGCGTCCGAATTGGTGACGATGATGTCGCACCCCGTCCTCGGCGAGCAGATCCTGCGCGATTCGGGGGTATCCGGGAACATCCTTGCCATTGTGCGGTGGCATCACGAATGGGTGGCCGGTGGAGGGTATCCGGACGATAAAAGCGGGGATGACATCCCTTTTGTCGCGCGACTGGTCAGTGTGCCCGACGCATTTGACGCCATGGTATCCAATCGTCCGTACAGGAGAGGGTGTACTGTTGAAAATGCGCTTGAACGGCTTGTCGCGTCCGCCGGCAGGCAGTTTGACCGCCATATCGTGAATGCGATGATCCAGGTTGTCGAACAGATGACAGAGGAAGAGATGGTTGCCATCGGCTATGACAATGAGCCGATTCAGGAAGTGCCGCGTCCCATCGTGGATCTTCCCGGATCTGATCTCACCCTGGCCGAACGGCTCGATGCCAGCCGCAGGATCATCGAGTGGGAGACGACCGCCATGGAACGCTACGCGCTGGAGGCGCCGAAAGGGGGAAACGTGTTGTTCTGGCGGTCCCGCTACGGACATCTGCCGTCGATGTTCCCCGGCGGTACGGATGGAAAGGCGCCGTCTGTCAATGTGGACACGGATTTTTCCTTTCCCTCTGTTGCGGCCGGTTTGGACCGGGATTGAGGAAATGCATCGCCGGAACTTTAATGTGGGCAATTCCTGTCCGCCGCGAACTTCTGCTATACTCGAGAGTGTAGATTGTTTCTGTTGCCCGTGCCCACGCCGAATACATCCTTGCCGCGGATGCGCACATTGACATGCACCTTGGCCTTGGGGGGAAGTCCTTTGAATCCATACGACTCCGCGCATCAGTTGGCCCGCATGATTCGCGAAACGGAAGCATTCCGTTCGATGAAGGCGGCGAAAGAACGCATTTCGGACGACGAGAACGCCAAGCGCATGCTGAACGACTTCCATATGAAACAGCTCCAGTTTGAGCAAAAGCGCATACTCGGCCAGGAGCCCGCGGAGGAAGAGCAAGAGGCGTTGCACAAATTGTATGAGATTCTGCAATTACATAGTGACGTGCGGGACTATCTGCTGGCCGAGTATCAACTCGGCGTACTGATGCAGGACGTGCACAAAATCCTGGGAGATGTACTCGAAGAGGCGTCGATCGTCTGAACCGTATGGGCTGTGCTTTTCCCTTTGCAGTGCCACTGCTTCGCGTGGTGTTTCCCGGCGTTCGTTCTCTTGTCCAGGGGATCCGCATAAACTCTGGCATAAGGCGCGGGGGATTGGCATCCATCGCGGATACGGTGCTGGTGAGGGGCTGTTTTCATGTTTCGAGCGGAACGCCGGAAGAAGCGCAAAGGGGGCGTACTCTATACCGCGACCGGCCTGGGGCTGTTGTATGAGGCCGTGCCGCGGCTGCCCCGGCAGGCGGGCGTGTGGCCGGAAACGTTTGTGCTGGCGTGGTGCGGCTTCGCCATGCTGGTCGTCGCCGCAAACCTGTGGTACGTACTTGGCGCCGATAAGGAGAGAGCGGTGTCCAGGGACAAGTCGTTCGCGCCGCTTGAAGTGGGGATGGGAGAAGAGGCGGCGGTTATCTCCGGAGCAGGACCGCATCCGAGGAGGCAGTCCGGATAGCCGGATGATCCGGAAAAGGTGAGTGCGCGCGCTGTCAAG
>JAJZZT010000549.1 GCA_021797415.1 Bacillota bacterium | reverse complement strand
TCACCTGGAGGGCGGAAACGTCAAAGGGGGGCTTCCCATGTGGCGGCGCGCCAAACACTATCTTGAACCGCAAATGCCCGTGTATGAGCAGATTGATTTGCAGAAATTGGCGGATGATATGGACGATGTTTTTTCCCGAATTCCGCAGAAATGGCATGACAGGGTCGTCTCCGCGGCCGCCGTCCGTTCGCTGCAGTTGCCTTCCGTGGCGATCCGCGTTTTGGATGCCGATCTGGAGCGCGCCGTGCGACAATGGCAACCGCCATCTGGCGCAGAATCTGCGGAGCACTGACATTCAGTCGTCCCCTCAGTTATTCTTTTCATCATCAGAAGAGGGCGATTCCAGTTTCTTGGCCAGTTCGGCCAAGTGATGATCAAACTTGGATTGCATTTCTTCAATCTGCTGCCGGATGTCCTCCAGGTGATTCAACCGCTCCTTTGTTTCGCGCAGTTCTTTATACAGCCACTGGTAATTGAGACTTCCGGCGTAAGACGCGGCCTGCTGCCGCGCCTTCCTGCGCTGTGCGGGCTGCCTCTGCGGTCGGACGGGACCGGTTGTGCCCCCGTTCCCGTTCGCAAATGCGGCGGGCAATTCGGGCGCGCCTTCCTGGTCGCCTGCCGGCCGCGCGGATTCGCGCGTCTTTTTTTGTTCCATTTGTGTCTGTGCATCAACGTACGCTTTGAGCAGCATCGGCACCCATTTGAATGTGTTCGTTTTTTTCATCGCACCGTGTCACCCGCCGGTTGAAATTCATCATTTGATTCGCGCCATGTGGGTTATGATCTTTTTTTGAACAACCTTTAGAATACGCTCCTGCGGCTGTCTTCCTCTTTCAGGATCTGGAGGATCTCCTGAAAACGGCGGGAATGAACCACCTCGCGCTCGCGCAGGAATGTGAGTCCATCGCGCAGATCGGGATCATCGGTCATGTGGATGAGGTGTTCGTACACGGAGCGGGCTTTTTCTTCCGCGTCAATATCCTCATAAATATTCGTGATCGGATCGCCCTTCGCTTGAAAATAGGTGGCTGAAAATGGCACACCGTTACCATCCGTATAAAACAGGTCGTGGCCATGATCCGTATAATGACCGCCCAGACCCGCGGCCCGCATTTCATCCGGAGTGGCGTCCTTGATCAGTTTGTGCACCATGGTCGCGATCATTTCCAGATGGGCGAATTCTTCTGTTGCAATATCGGTCAGGAGCGCGACGGCCGTCCTGTTTTTCATCGCGTATCGCTGGTTGAGATAACGCAGCGACGCGGCGAGTTCCCCGTCGGGTCCGCCGTATTGCGTGATCAGAAAGCGCGCCATGCCGACATCTTTTTTTCCGATTTTCACGGGGTATTCCAAACGCTTTTCATAGATCCACATACGTCCACCCGCCCTTGGGGAGATGCCCACATCGTATGCTCGGCGACGGCGGAGTGTGCACAAAAAACATCCCGCCGCCCCTTCGCGGAACCAGGAGCGGCAGAATGATGAGCATGATCCGGAGATTTCACCAGTAATACGGATAGGCCAGAGACGCCAGGGCAATGCCCGTGAGGGCGCCGAATGCGAAAAATGCGGCCGGCCAGAAGACGGGCGCCAAGTCGCCGTCGCCCGTTCTGGTGCCAAGCAGCGCGTGTGACGCCGAAAAAGGTGTCCGCATGCTGCCCGCTGGCGTGACGGGCTGGCTCGACAAGTGAACCCAGATGCCCGTCGGAATGACCGTCTGCAGTGTGCCGTGATAGACCTGGCCCGTCGTATGGTATACGTAGACCGGTTTTCCGACAAGGTGCGAGGCATGGTCATAGAGGGGGTGCATCACCCATTCCTCCTCCTCGGATGACTTTACCACCACCATATGAACCTCTTGTGCGGATCGACTGGACTGCTGTACATGACCTTCCGCCCGAGATCCGCGTCACAATTCCCAGGGCCACGGGCCATTGATCCATGCCTTGATATTGGTTGACACAGAAGCGCCATAGTCGTGCAATGGACCGTAGCGTTCTTCATACGCCCTTTTCAGCACGCGTTCCCGGGCAGTGCGGGATTCATACTGGGCCAGTGCACCTGCATCGTCCGGCCGGGTGTCCAGTTGCAGTTGGAGTTCGATGAGCGCGAAACTGTTCTCTTGAATCTCGCGCAGCAATCGATCGTAGTAGGGGTCTGCAGACATCCTTTTCACGCCTCCGCCTGTATCGGATATTCCACTGTATGCGGACGTCGCCCAGGTTGCGACAGTGGCGCCGCCGCAGCACGCCGGACGAGCCGACGGCCGCAGAAAACCGCAGCAAACTTGCGTGATCTGGACTGATCGTGCTATAATCCGTTCTGCGTTCGCATCTCGCGGTCATGGCGGAATTGGCAGACGCGCAGGATTCAGGTTCCTGTGGGGGCAACCCCGTGGAGGTTCAAGTCCTCTTGACCGCATCGTTGTTGGGGTTTTGGGCGTAAACACAAGAATATATACCGTCGCACCGAACAGGACTTTTCAATCGCGAATCGAGACGCGCCACAGGATATATATCCTGCGGAAGGTGGCGTCAATCATGTCTCGCAAAGCACTCACGACTCCCGCCAAGCACGCGGACGGTCGTGTCACGTTCCAAGATGTTGCTCAACAGTTCCTCACGTCACGGCGCGTATTGGGTCTGTCACCAACCTCGATCCGTTCGTATGCCGACGTTCTCCACTATCTGGAGACGCATGGGTTTCCCACTCGACTGGACACACTGACGGTGGACGACATCGAAAAGTACATCGCATACCTGCTGGACGGCGGCATGAAGCCGGTCACGGTCAACGGCAAGTTGCGTACCCTCAAGGCAATGCTGGGTTACGCGTTTACGCGCGGGATACTTCCGAACAATCCCATGCGCAGGGTCAAGTTTCTTCGGCACGAACGTACCATCATCAAGGCTTTCGATCGGACGCAAATAAGAAAAATAATCCAGACGTGCGACGATGGGACGTTTGTGGGCGTCCGTGAAGCGGCGCTCGTGTACATGATGCTGGATACGGGTTGTCGCATCAGCGAACTGCTGGGACTGCGGATGGGCGACATTGACGCCCCCCACCACAGAGCGACGGTGATGGGCAAGGGGCGCAAGCCACGTGTCGTGTATTACACGCACATGACCGCCAATGCACTGGAGAGTTACTTGGAGAATCGAGGGACGTTGCCCCATGACATCGTGTTTGTCTCCGAGACAAACGCTCCGGCGAAGGTACGTACCGTCCAGGATCGGCTGCACGACGTGGGCATCCGTGCCGGTATCACGGGCGTTCGGATGTCGCCCCACACGTTCCGGCACACCTTCGCCAAGATGTATATCCAAAATGGCGGCGACATCTTCACACTGCAAAAAATGCTGGGACACACGACGCTGGACATGGTTCGTAAGTATGTGGAAATGTTTGGGGACGATGTATCCGAAGCTCACGCGAAATACAGCCCGGTCGACTCATTGTGACACGCATAACCTATGTAGCCCACCGATTATGTGTCGGTGGGTTTTTTCGTTATTTTTGAGAGAGGGCGACACGGGCGTAGCCGACGTAGCGGAAGTAGTAGGTGTGGCCGATAAAGTGGGCGTAGCCGACGAAGGAGACGCTAGGGGCGTGATGGGCGCGGGGTTCGTAGGGGCAGTCCGCACCCCGGCTCAACGCATCGACTTCTGCTTTCGCTACAAACACAGACTTCTCCACGGTATAAACGTCCATCGGATGTGCCAAAGAAGCGTCAATAGGGGAAAATTATCACACCTAGTGAGGTGATGAATCAGATACCGCTCCCCAGAAGAATAATGCAACAATAAACGCGCAGAATCCGTCCCTCGCCGTGTTTGTGGACGACACTATTCTCTCATATTATGATCAGGTATAATGTATTGGGGTGATCGCACATTACTGTGACTATCGAAGCTGTTCGCGACCAGATGAATCGATTGATGATCAGGGCGCGCAGTCCATTCATCGAGCAGTATCAGACGTCCACCGGGGAGGTTCGCTGGCGAGAACAAAAACACATCCTGACGGACTCCATCGTCGAGGCGCATATCCGGGGGGACAGAACAGTCGGAGTGTTTTACGCAGGGAAAGCATCCATGTTTTTGTTTTTTGACGTGGATGCCGAAGGTGATGCCGAGCGACAAGAAATACGTGTGCGCGCGATTGTAACGACGCTCTTGCGTTGTGGCTTGTTGCCCGATGACATTCACGTGATGTTCAGTGGAATGAAGGGGTATCACGTCCAGGTTTTCTTCGATCGAGCATTGAAGATCGAGAGTGTTGCAGCTTTTGGAAGAGCGATTCTTGGCCAACTCGGCGATTATAGTTCGGGCGTGGAACTGCGTCCAGAAAGCGTAAACGGGCGCGGGGTAAAGTTGCCCTTGGCCTACCATAAGAAGTCGGGAATGTTGGCGGCGTACGTGGATCGATTTACCTTGGAAACATCGGTGGAAGGTTGGGGATATTTTTCGTCGATAATGCCTGTTCCGATGGAGCGTGTGATCAGTGCAATTTCGACGGCTCTGTCATTGGATAGGCGAGACATCAGTTCAAGTGCGGCGGACGATGATGACTCAGTAACCCCCAAAACCACCATAGCGGAGATGTTCCTCCGCCGCGTACCAACGAACGAAGTTCGCGACCGTGCTAAACGACTCTATGAAGAGGGGTTGCCTGGTAAGGGTACACGTCACAACTGCCAGTTCCTTGTCGCGCTGTATCTGAGGCATCAAGGATTGGACCGCGGCGGAGCAGGGGAACAGTTGCAAGAATGGATTCGTGAACAGTGGTCACAGGGACGCACGAATGAACGTGACTTACCGCACCTGGTGAGTGAAGCGAGCCGTTGCGTGGATTACGTATATGATAACCCGGAATATCGGCTGTACACTGTTGCCACCAGGGATTGTCCTCTAACGTATGATGATTTACTGGTAGTGACGTATTTCGAAAATCGAAAACATGCACGTGTGATTTGGGCGCTGATTATAGTGGGGAGAATGTTTCATGAAGACGGTGTTTTTTATGTATCGCTTGCGAGCTTGGTGGACATTGCCGGAGTTGACGTCAAAACAGTACAAACGGTCATGCGTTGGTTAGTTAAAGAGGGCGCACTTCAGATTGAGCGAAAGGGGAGCATGCGAGACCGCTTAGCTACCGTTTATCATTGGGACTATCTCACGGAGAAACTGGATGGCTCGCGGCTACTTCCAATCGGTGATGATCAAACTGTAAGGCAGGTATTCAACGCTTGCATCAGAATTTCGGACCTGGCCAGCCGTCAAATGCAGAAGGATATGCGAGTGAGGATTACGTCCTGAGTGCAGTCTTTCCCATGCATATAATACATTCCTCATACTGTTCGACGCCACCTATTGTAAGACATTATAAACATGTTGTCGTAAACTGAATCCCAATTGACAATACCATGTCAATTTGTCGTGATCTTCGGGCCTTTTGAATGTCGGACAACGTCTCCAAAATTGGATTGTCAGCGACACAAAAATCACCTCCGAAATGGTTGATATTTCAATTTGGTGAGCGTAAACTGAGTAGGAACTAGATTCCCAGAAATGAGAAAAGGGGCGACAACATGAAAAAACCGCTGGGGTACATAGCGGCTTTTGTGGCTGGTACACTGTTCAGTACGTCGGCGGCGTGGGCAGCTACCACGTTTGTCCGGGCGCAGGAGACGACAACGCCGATTTTTGTGGGCAGTAAGTTGGTGGCACATGCCTCATCTCTGAGCGTGGGCGGTAGGACATTCATCCAATCCGACGCTGTCCTCGGAGCACTCAAGGTGGCTGGCGTTACATCTGCTTGGAGCAAAGACGCTCTGGTGTTGCGTCCGGCGTCGGTTGGTTCCACGACGTCAGGCTCGACAAAGGGTGCATTTACAAATTCCAGTTGGGCAACGGTTGCATCGAATGCGGCCAAATACAAGGGCAAAACGGTTGACGTATACGGTCAGATTTTTGAGACACCACAGTATTCCGGTGGCGTGACCGTTTACCAAGTGTACCTAGACCCCGCAAACAACAATGAGGCTGTTCTCGTCGGAGTTTCTGGTCAACCCCGCCTCCAACAAGGAAATTACATCGAAATCAAGGGCAAAATCGCTGGCGCGTTTACTGGCAAGAACTCCTATGGGGGGACCATAATAGACCCCATGATCCGTGCATCCGATGTTATTGGGGTAACGCAGGGGCAAGCTATCGACCCGGCAATCCACACCATTATGGGCATACGGCCTTTCACTGAGTACGGATTGACAATCACCGTGACAAAGGTTTCTGTTGGCCACAACACAGTCAGGATCCACCTGACCGCCAAGAACAAGTCTGGGGCCAACGTTACCATAGACGACTCGGCTCAAGACACGCTGGTCCAAGGCTCCACCCAGCTAAGCCAATCGGATCTGTACAACAGCGGCTACCCCTCGTTTCCCACCACTATTGCTGACGGGGTAGTGACAGAGGACGTGATAGAGTTCACGGGTTCGCGCAGTAATGGCGGCTCCTATACCCTGACCATTCCCGTAACAAGTGATAACTTCAACCAGACGTGGAAGCCATTTGTTTTCACGTTTTCAGCGAAAGCGTAGTTACAATCCCCGCAAGCACAAAACAAAAACGAGCGTACGTTGTGGCGCTCGTTTTCCAAAAATACAATAATACTCAGCGGTCTCGGATAAGGCTATGGTGACGATTATTTCGCTTCTCTTCATAACAGGAATCTGACAACTTGAACTGAATGTTCATCCGGCACGAAGCGGATGAACAGTGCGCAAACACCCGATCTCTTGCAAAGGGGTGGCACGGTGCCGGCAGTAGGCGTTGCCCGGAGTCGATCGATGGCCTTTTGCGGTGTTTGACGCTCAGCGAAGTAAGGCACGTCGGACTAATCAGACGTTGGTGGCGAAAAAGTTCGTTGGTTCTGCAGAATCGCGCGCCTCGACGAACCCGTCACTGGGCGGGTATAGAGTCATTTCAGAAGAAGGTATGGCCGTAATTGCGTGCTAGTGATCGAATGCAAGTGTCAATTGAGCAGGGTGCCTACACTCGCATGAAAAGGTCCACGTCGTCTATGAATGTGAACCGGATAATGGCTCGACAAGGTTACTGATTGAGATTCAAATCAGATTCCGCTGTCTGTAATTCTCCTTGGGCGGTGCGCGCGGACTTAAAACCCTGTGTCATGCCATTTTTGTACGCCAGAAGGTCGAGCGAATTGGACGTGCTCTGGAATTTGATGCCCCGCTGTAGCGCTGCCACGAAGTCCACGTAAGCAGTCGTATAGTCGCTGACGGAAGAGTTTAGCTGGTAGCTCACACCATTGGTCAAGTCTCCGGGGACGCCTTGGAATTTGGACGACGGAACATTTCCCAGAAGCTGATTTTTCATGCTCTCAGCGGTTCCAAGGGCGCTTCTCATCTCTGCCAGTTTCTGAGAGACGTTTACACTGGCTTTGTCTAGATCGGAGTTCATCTGAGTCCATTCGCCAGCGAACTGCGCGTACCCCGTATTCAGAAATAATACAACAGGTTCCGTTTCCTGCTGGTAGTGCTTCAGTGCTGAATGTGCATGACTTTGCCCGGAATGGGGATTTGTCTTCTGCAAGGCGGGCGTTATTTTCGGCTTTGGGTTATGCACGGAACTGGACGCGCTGGTGCGGCCGGTCTCTCTGGGGCCTGATGTAGCTATGATGACGATGACCAACGCCAGAAACGCCATGGTGGAACCCAGAAATATCAACGGCCACTGTTTTCGCTTGCGCTTCACTGGGCAATTCACCCCGCTTTCAGATACCTCCTATCTTACGCGACTTCCAGAATTTCCACAACAAAAAAACGGACGCGGCCCGACTTTTCCGGATGGTATCCTTCTTTTCTTACAGCATCTGTACCGCCCGTCTTAGCTCCGTGGCCGACGGGGTGACGTAGATCATCGTCGTCTGGATGCTGGTATGACCACACAGCTTGGCAATCTCTTCGAGTCGGACGCCGCGTTCCGCCAGACGCTTGGCGAATGTGTGCCGCAGTGAATGCGACGAGTGACCGTCAATGCCCGCCGCGCGGTACCGTTCACTGGCCATGGCATCAATGCCGGAGCGCGTCAGATGGCCAAGACGTTCGGATACGAACAGATTGGTCGAATTGGCCGACAGCTTGTACAGATTGCGTTCGGCTAACCAAACGCGAAGGGCCAACGTCAGTTTGTCGTTCGCCGGTACCGTGCGGGATTTGTCTCCCTTGCCGAACCGGACGAGGATGGACGATTCCCCGCGCTTCAGCGTCACGTCGTCCACTTGAAGCGCGCACACTTCGCTGACACGTAATCCCGCGTACAGCATGCAGTACAGAATGGCCTTGTCGCGAATATCGGCAGGGCGCTGCCGGGCGTCAAGTGTCAGTATCAGCGTTTCGGTCTGCTGCGGCGTCAGCCATTTGAGCGTCGTGTTATCGACTGTTGCGCGCTTCATCTTGACGCTGGCGGTGATATTAGACGACGTGTATCCGTTGTCGGTCGTCCAGGCGTAAAATGATTTGAGTGACGCCAAGGCGCGGTTGATCGTGGCCGGTTTCTTGCCGTTATCCGCCAGTTGATGACGGTACTCGATAACATGACGCGAGGTGGCGCTCGCCAGGGGGGTGCTGTTCAGAAACGTCTCCCAGGCGATTAAGTCAAGACGGTATGCGACCAACGTGTGGGGAGACTTCAACGACCGCTGTACCTCCAGAAAGGCATCAATCAGGTTCATGGGGTTCACTCCTGTATTATGTACTCAGTGCGGTCGCCAGTTCCGATGTGTTATGTGCCGAATATAGCATGCTTTTCGCCAAAATACAATACATAATACATATTATGTTCTTAATAATAGATTGCTCGATATCTAAGCAATTGCTTACTATATCGAGCGCGTTGACATATGAAGGAATACATGCCACACTAGACAGAAGGCAACACAGTCTTGTGGTCGCACAAGATACGCGCATTGAAAAACCCTGTTGCGGCGCAGCTTTTTGCCCATTCACCCCCCTTGTGAAATTCAGGTTCCTGTGGGGGCAACCCCGTGGAGGTTCAAGTCCTCTTGACCGCATCATGAGCGCTGCGTGAAGCGCTGCTGCGTCATGCGCCGCAAAGTTCCGCGCCCGGCCGCGCCATGCGGTTTGTCGGCGCGCTATGGAGACCTGCACGATTGTCCTACGCAAGGGGGCGACCGTGCGGGTCTCCTGCATTTCGGAGCGTTTCTGGCGATGACGCAGCCATGCGCCAAAGAGTTCTGCCCCCTTTTTGAACAACCGCCCATACGGTTATCCCATGGCCTTGACGGAGTTTTTCCCAATAAGGCATTGACGCTCTGTGTAAGCCTGCGCTAGAGTTAAATTGTTCGTCGTATGCGCCGCGAATCAACAGAAAGGCAGGTGAGCGGATGAACTGGTATGTTGCAGGTGCGAGTTTTCTTGGAACTGGTGTGGAGTTCACGGAAGCGCTGACCATCGTGTTGGCCGTACTGCTGACAAAAGGCTGGCGCACCGCTTTTTCCGGAGCTCTGGGGGCGGTGGCGGTCCTGGCGGCCTTGGTCGCTATTTTTGGGGTTGCGCTCATCCACGCGGTTCAGTTGGCGACCGTCCAATTTATTGTGGGTCTGATCATGCTTCTGTTTGGGATGCGGTGGCTGCGCAAAGCAGTGCTCCGCTATTCGGGGTACAGGGCGCTGCACGATGAAGGGCAGGCTTTTGCAAAGGAGTTGGAACGCCAGAAACAGCATGACGTCCGGGGCGCGGGAATTGATTCGTTCGGCGCCGTCACCGCATTTAACGGCGTCTTTCTGGAGGGACTCGAATCCATTTTCATCGTGATCACCGTGGGCTTGTCGGCCCGCGCGCTGGGATCGGCCGTCGGCGGCAGCGTGGTGGCGCTCGCGTTGATTGTCGCCGCGGGTGTTGCGTTGCGTAAGCCTTTGCAGACGGTTCCGGAGAATACCATGAAGTTCATCGTCGGTGTCATGATGTCCTCCTTTGGAACATTTTGGGCCGGAGAAGCGATCGGTGTGGTGTGGTGGAACCAGGATGTGTCGATTCCGGTCGTGGCGCTGTTTTATCTGGTGGCGTCCCTGATTGTGGCGGGTCTTGTCAAGATAGACCGGGTGCGCTTGCAAAGCGGATCCGGCGTGAAGTAAAAAAGTTGGCCATACTGGGCGGTGTCGTGTTTGAAGGCAATCAGAACGTTGATAG
>JAJZZT010000550.1 GCA_021797415.1 Bacillota bacterium | reverse complement strand
GGCATACTGAACCTTTCGGCAGGCCCGCTCACGGCCCCACATAACCGCCGAACAGCCGGATGAGCCACGCGGTGATCAATGTCATCTGCCCGGTCAAAAGCAGTACGCCCATCAGGATCATGACGGCTCCGCCGACGCGGCTGGTCCATTCACTGTACCGCTGCAACCAGCGAACGGAGCCGAGCGTGTACGCCAGCAGAAGAAAAGGCAACGCAAAGCCAAGCGCGTAAAACGCCATCAACAGCCCGCCGCCAACCTCGCTGGTGGCGGCCAGCGTGATGACCGACGCCAGAATGGGGCCGATGCAGGGCGTCCACCCCGCCGAAAAGCTCACACCGACGACAAACGCGCCGAGGTATCCCCCTCGCCTGCCCCTCACCTGCCATTTGAATTCGCGCGCCAGAAATTCCGGCCTGATCACCCCAAGCAACAACAGTCCCATCGCGATGATGACGACGCCGCCGATGCGGCTGATGACGGTCTTGTACTCGACGAACACGACTCCGATCAGGCTGGCGGACGCGCCGAGGGCGACGAAGATCACGGAGAACCCGAGCACGAAAAAGACCGCGTGCGACAGGGCGCGCCGACGCATCTCGCGCGTGACGGGCGCAAGGCCGCTGCGGTCGACGGTCACACCGGAGATGTAGGAGATGTAAGACGGGTAGAGCGGCAGGCAGCAGGGCGACACAAAAGACAGGATCCCTGCGAGAAATGCGATCCACACGCTGGGAGCAGAGGTCACAAACGCGCTCCTTTCGCCGGAACTCCGCCGTCATGCACACAATCCCATCCAAAGCCGGACTGTCCCCGGATGGGCCGGATCCCAGGGAAGCCGGGAACCGATGATGCAGAACTCAGGTTTGCTGATGCAGCAGTTTTGTGAATTCCTGACGCATGACGGGCAGCGTCATGGGCCCCGAGATGCGCGCGACAATCACGCCATTGCGATTGATGAACAGGCTGGTGGGGATGCCGATCACGCGGTACTGCCCTGTCACGGAAAGCGTGGTATCCATGAGGACAGGGTAGGTCATGCCAATCTGCCGCATGAACGCGAGCGCGTTGGCCCGGATGTCGCTGCCTGTCAGATTCACGCCGATAAACTGGATCCGCGCGCCGTATTTGTGGTACATCTTCACCAGATCCGGCGCTTCGGCGCGACAGGGCGGACACCAGGACGCCCAGAAGTTCAGGAACACCGGCTGTCCGCGAAAGCTGTTCAGGCTGAGCGACTTACCCTGAAAATCCGTCAGCGTAAAATTCGGGGCCACATAACCCGGTTCCGGAGCCACCTGCGCTCCCTGTTTGCCCATCGCGACGCCGATGCTGACAAGCAGGGCGGCGGCCACCAGCAGCACGCCGAGTCGACGCGGCCATTTCACATGCGATCCCTCACAATACGTCTGTTATGGCATGTCCCCTCTCCGCCCATTATACACCCCACCGTACCTTTCTACCCGCACGCTCACAGGATTTTCACACGCTCCCGGAGGGGGTTCCGGCGCGGATCAGCACTTGGCCAATGCCTGTGCGAATCCCGTCCGCCGGCCGACGATAAATGGCCATTCGTACTTCGTGAAAGCGCGCGCTCCGGCGGCGCGCTGCCGCCGCACCATCTGCGCAAGCTCAACCAGATCATCCGTTTCAAACGACAGCAGCCACTCAAAATCCCCGAGTCCGAAAGCATGCACATTGTTCGTGCGCACCGCCGGATACTCGCGCCCGAACACGCCGTGCTCCGCCAGCAGGCTGCGGCGCTCGTCCTCCGGCAGCAGATACCATTCCGGCGTGCGGATGAACGGATAAAAACAGATGTACTCCAGCGGGTCGAGCCCGCGGATGAACGCCGGGACGTGAGATTTATTGAACTCCGACTCCAGCGTCACGCCCATGAAAGCGTGCGGCGTTTCGGCCAGCCGCCCCAGCGGCGTCTGGCGCAAAGCCAGTTGCGCGTCCTGGATGTCGTCCGCGCTGTCCGCGTACATCCAGAGCAGGATGTCCGTATCGGCTCGGTATCCCTGCGTCAGATAGGCGCCGCGCAGCACCGCCGCCCGCCCTGCAAATACGGCCTCCGCCTGCTGCGCCACATCGCGCTTGTTTGTCTCATCCAGCGAACGCCACGCCGCGCCCAATTTCAACGCCAGATGCCCTGTGAACTTGATCGTCATACCCATCTCACCTCGTATGCCATGATTCTGCAAACATCACGCGCCGCCACGCAGACATGGGATAAAGCCACGATGCGGACGCGCTCACATGTCCCCTGATATGAAGCGCTGCCGCTGGCGGGCGGACAGCGCGGGACAGGCGGCCAGTTCTGCCGCAACGCGCCCATCCGCCTTGCCAAGGTATGCCTTGTGCACCAGCGAGACCGGCAGGTTCGGATACGGACGCTCGACAAGCTGCATGGCGTGCCCGGCACGCACCGCACCCTCCTGCAGCGTGCGCAGGAAAAACCCCGTGCGTCCTGTCGCGATCACGCGATCCAACAGATCGTCGATCCCCCAGCGCCGCGAGATTTTCCAGCACGGTATGCGCGTCTCGGACACCTGCAGGACGGCTCCGCCCACGCGAAACACGTCGCCGATGCACACATCCGCCTCGGTGAGCCCCGCCACGCTGAAGTTTTCCGCAAATCCGCCGTACGGCAGGTTCACTCCCAGTTCACGCCGCCACAGCGGATAGTGGCTCCCCGGATAGGCGAGCACAACGCGGTCCCGACCGCCGTGGTTGACCAGATCGCCCTGTCCATCTCCCGCCACGTGGTCCCTGCCGATCCACACTTCCCCTGCAACCGGCGGCTTGACATAGCCGCTCATCACCGCCGCTGCGCCGGATTCCGCCCATTCTTTCATGGGACGCGGCAATCCGGCCTGTAACGCGATTACCACACCGTCCATTGTCACCCGACCCCCTCGGGTCTATTGAACACCAGCCAGGTCGCGTTCGACAATCTTTTGGATGAATGCCGCCAATTCGTCGTATCCGCGTCCTTGCAGAGTTTCCGCCGCGAACAGCGGCGACGCCTCGCCGTCCATTTCGGCAAGCGGGATGCGCGCCACCACCCGCGTGTTCAAATCATGCGCCACGCGATCGCCGCCGTCCCGGCCGAACAGGTAGCTACGGCGACCGCTTTCCGGACATTCAAAATAGGCCATGTTTTCGACGACGCCAAGGATCTCGTGCGCCGTGCGCTGTGCCATGAGTCCCGCGCGCACCGCCACGTCGGCGGCCGTCTCCTGCGGTGTCGTCACGAGCAGTTCCTTGCTTTTCGGGAGCATCTGGTGCACGTCCAGCGCGATGTCGCCCGTCCCAGGCGGCAGGTCGAGCAGGACGATGTCCAGGTCGCCCCAGTACACCTCGCTGAAAAAGTTGCGCAACATCTTGCCCAGCATCGGTCCGCGCCAGATGACGGGACTGTTCGGCGGGGCGAAAAACTGCATCGAGATCACCTTGACATTGCCGACCTCGATCGGAAAGATCATGTCGTCCACCACCGTCGGCTTCCTGTCCTTGATGCCGAAGATGCCGGGAATGCTAAAGCCGTGAATGTCCGCGTCCACGATCCCCACACGCAGTCCCCTGCGGCCGAGCGCCACTCCCAGGTTGGCCGTTACGGTCGATTTGCCGACGCCGCCCTTGCCGGAGGCGACCGCGATGAACATCACCTTCTGGTCCGGTTCCAGTAACGCGGGATTGGCTTTGGCCGGACGTCCGCGCACTTTCTCGGCAAATTTGGCCCGCTGTTCATCCGTCATGTGATCGACCGTCACGTCGACCGTCAGGATGCCATCAAGCTGCAGCAGCCGTTCCCGCACCGATTTTTCGATCATCGCGTGCAGCGGACAGGCCTTGATCGTAAGCAGGATCTCGATATGGACGCTGGTTCCGTCGATGTCCACCTTCCTGACCATGTCCAGTTCGACGATGCTGCGGTGGACATCCGGGTCCTCCACATCATGCAGAGCCTCCAGTATCTGTTCCTTCGTGACCATTTTGCATCCTCCTCACTGCGTCGCGTCGTGCGCGCCCAGCTCTTCCGCGATCGCCCGCTTGTCTTCCGGAGAAAGCAGGCGCGTGGCCATCGGGAAGATGTGGCTGTCCTCCTTGCCCAAATGATTGAGCAGCGTACTGCGCAACTGATTGAGGTGGTCGCCCAGAACAGGCGCCCCGCTGTGCTGCATCGCGGCGCAGTCCGCGTACTGTTTGCGCAGGTTGGCATGCTCTTCAAGCAACCGCGCCACCGGGCCGACATCCGCTCCGCCGACATATGGAGCGAGGCGCGGAAAGACGATCCGCTCCTCGAAGACAAAGTGCTCTTCCAGTTCTCCTTTGACTGCGTCGAGCACCCGCTGCACCTTCTCTTCGTCCCACGGTTCGCTCGCATTCTCCAGCAACTTGCACAGATCCACATGATCCGCCACAAGCGAATGCAGGGACGGGTCAATCTGGTCCAGCAGGTCGGGCTGGCTGTAGACCGTCACGTGATCGCCCAAAGAAGGCTTGGCCGCGGCGACCTCCGGCATGAAAATGAGCAGGGCCGTACTTGTTTCCAGCGCCCGCACTTCATGTTCGCGCTGCGGCGGGACCGTGATCATGTCCGTCGCGCCAAGCTGCGCCGTTTCCCCCGTCCCCGGCTCGGAAAACTCAATCCGCCCGTCGAGCACGACCAGGTTGAGCGTCTGGCGTGCTTCATGCTTGAAAAGTCCCTGCCCTTTTTGCAGGGACAACTGCACGATCCGCGCATCCCCCTGCTGGAATACCGGCCGTACCATCTGATCCTGAAATTGCAGCGAATTCCTTTGCATATTCAGCCCCCCTGCACATCGTCCTTCACGAAGATATTGTCGCCGGGACGCGCGCCGCACACTGTGCGCTGTGTCACTGTGCCGCAAATTCGCCACACGGGTGTGACCTTCGCCACAGCAAAGACGCCGGCCGCGCGCTAGTGTGACGGTAAAGCCGCACAGCGTGGAGGGATGCGCATGCCGCCAAAGATCGTACATCTCGACGTTCGGCAATTGCTGCAGGCCAGGCAGAAGCCTTTCCAACTCATCATGGACACCGTGCAGAGCGTGACGGAAGCGGATGTGTTTGAACTGCACGCGCCGTTTTCACCCGTGCCCCTGATCAAACTGCTCGGCAAGAAAGGCTACGCGTCGGCGCAACTGCGGCTTGGCCCAAAGCACTATGCAACGCAGTTTCGCCGCTCGGGAATCGCGACAAACCCGGACACCGCCGCGTATGTGCTTGACTGCCGGGCGTTGGAGGACGGGGCGCGCCGCGCCGCCCTGGCGGAGATCGCCGCCGCCTGGCTGCAAAATGACTCCTGCCGCTCGCTGGAGTTATGGCTCGATGAAACGGCGCTCTCTTCGTGCACGGAAGAACTGAAACTCGTGTGCAACGGCGGCATCCGCCTGGAGGCCGTCCGCCAATCCGGCATGACGGTACTTGCCATCCGAAAAAAGCCGGAAGAAGTTCGACAACACAGGGGAGGAATAGGAAATGCTTGAAGTGAAACAGGAAGATCACCTGTTGACAATCGACGCGCGCACGATGATCCGCCAGGGGCACCACCCTCGCCATGAGATCGTAACCCTGATCAAGGAAGCGCCGTCCGGCACCGTCTGCGAGGTGCATGTGCCACACCGCACCGGACCCCTGATCTCCGCCCTGGAGGACCTTGGAATGAACGTCGCTGTCGCGCAGCTTGAACCGGGGCACTTCCGGCTCCGCGTGCTCAAATTCTGACGGCTTGATGATCGCGCCGCGGGGGGAAATACTATGGAACAGCATCAAACGATACAGTTTGCCGACGTGTCACAGGCGATGGGCCACCTGCGCGCCGTCACACAGGCGGCCAAGCTGACTGGATGGGATGTCTGGGGCGGTGAGTGCAGACGCCTGAATCCCGGAGATGTGTTCGACGCATATGAAGCCATAGGCTTTACTCCGGACGGCGGCGACGATCCGGACGCCGGACGGTGCGGCCCGTTTGCCGCCGTCGTGCGCTTTGCCGAGCGCGAACAGGGGAATCTGGCGTGGAGAACTTGCAATTGGCGCCAGTTTGTTGACACAATGTATTGTCCACTCTATGTCGAGGGATTCCTGTCCGGGTTTTCGCTGCAGTTGCCTGCCGAATTCACGGCCGGTCTCCCGGGCGATACCCTGAGAGGCGCCCACGACGGCGTCATGGCCCACGCGGCCGTCTTCTGACAGGGGGAGGAACAGGAGGCGGAGAGTCATGCCCTGGATTCGCGCGTGCGACAGCGACGAACTGGAAGCGGGAGACATGCGGCGCTTTGAACTCAATGAGGAAGAAGTCGCCCTGTACCGCTTGAATGACGGTTTTTACGCAACATCCGACATCTGCACCCACGCGCGCGCATCCCTCAACGAAGGCACACTCGCCGGTCGCATCGTCACGTGCCCGTTGCACGGCGGGCAATTCGACGTGCAGACAGGCAGGGCCGTCAAACTGCCCTGCGTGACGCCGCTTCAGACGTTTGCCGTTCGCGAGGAAGATGGCGCCGTATGGGTGGAAATCGAGTAAAGGCGGGGATTGCTATGAATCCTACGTCAGGCTCACAGCCGTGGGCGGCGTTCTCCGCCGCCAACCTGGCTTACGCCGAAGAGCTTTACGAAAAATTCATGCAGGATCCGGAATCGGTCGACAGAACCACGCGCACCTGGTTTGAAATGTGGGGTGAACCCGGGGCCTGGCAGGCGACGACGAGCGCCGCCGCGCCGCCCACGCAAGAATTCGACCGCGCCGCACAGGCGCGTATCGCCGCAGCCGCTCTGCGCCTGCTGGACGGCATCCGCACATTCGGACACCTGGCGGCGCGCATCGATCCGCTCTGCGATGGGATCTCCGCCCTGCCCGCGCTGGAGCCATCCTATTATGGAGTGGCCGACGCGGAACTCCGCCAGTTGCCCGCTCTCACCATCTGGCCGGAAGCGCCCAAGGATGTCGTCAGCGCGGCGGACGCGGCGGAACATCTCCGCCGGGTGTACACGGGTTCCACCGCTTATGAATTCAGCCACATCCACGATGCGGAACAGCTCGCCTGGCTGCGCCGCCACGTGGCGTACCCGAACGCAAAAAAGCCGCTGGAACCGGAAAAACGACGGGCGCTGCTCGGCCGGCTGATCCGCGTCAACGAATTCGAGACGTTCCTGCACCGCACATTTGTCGGACAGAAACGCTTTTCCATCGAAGGACTCGACATCCTCGTGCCGATGCTCGACGAACTCATCCACCTCGCCGGGACATCCGGAGCGCGGGACGTGATGGCGGGCATGGCGCACCGCGGCCGTCTCAACGTGCTGGCGCATGTCCTCGAAAAGCCGTATGAAGCGATCTTTGCGGAATTCCACGCGGCCCCGAACAAGGAACTGGTCCCGTCCGAAGGCTCGATGGGAATCAACGCGGGCTGGACGGGCGATGTCAAGTACCACCTGGGCGCGCGCGCGACGATCGAGGAATCCGGCTCGATCCGCGTCACGCTCGCCAACAACCCGAGCCATCTGGAGTTCGTCGACCCCGTCGTCGAAGGTTTTACGCGAGCCGCCCAGGACATCCGCACGACCCCGGGAAACCCGGCGCAGGATACGGCCGGCGCGCTCTCCGTCCTGATTCACGGCGACGCCGCCTTTCCCGGCGAGGGCATCGTTCCCGAGACGCTGAACCTGTCGGCCCTGGAGGGATTCCGCACAGGCGGAACGATCCATCTGATCGCCAACAACAGCATCGGCTTCACGGCGGAAGCGGAGCAGGGCCGTTCCACGCTGTATGCGAGCGATCTCGCCAAGGGGTTCGCCATTCCGGTCGTCCACGTCAACGCCGACGACCCGGAGGCGTGTCTTGCCGCCATCGACCTTGCGCACGCGTACCGTCAGCGCTTCGCGCGCGATTTTATGATCGACCTCATCGGATACAGGCGTTTTGGCCACAATGAGATGGACGATCCCTCTTTCACACAGCCCCTGATGTATGAGAAGATCGCCGCCCACCCGCGCGTGAGCGAGCTGTACGGCAAGCAGTTGCAAGAAGCCGGCGTGGTCGCAAAAGAGCAGATGGACGCCATGGCGCGGCAATGCCGGGAGGAGCTTGAGGCGGCGCACAGCGCGTCGGAAGGACAGGAAAAAGACGGGAAGGGGCGGGAAAGAGGCGGGAAGACCGCGGCGCAACCGACGGCGGAAGAAGAGATTTCTGCCACGCAAGTCGCGCGTGAACGATTGCGTGAACTGTACGACAGTTCGCGCGAATTGCCCGCAGGCTTTGCGCTGTATCCGAAACTCGCCCGCATCCTTGACAGGCGGGCGGGAGCGTTTGATCCGGAAGGCAAGGTGGACTGGGCGTTTGCCGAATGGCTTGCGTTCGCGTCCATCCTGGCCGACGGCATTCCTGTGCGCCTGACCGGACAGGACTCCGAACGCGGCACGTTCAGCCAGCGACACCTGGTCTGGCACGACACGGCGACGGGCGAAAGCTTCTGTCCGCTGCAGGCGGTGGACGGTGCGAACGCCTCCTTTGCCGTCTACAACAGCCCGCTCTCCGAAGCGTCCGTCCTTGGCTTCGAGTACGGTTACAGTGTGCAGGCGCCGGAAACGCTCGTGATCTGGGAGGCCCAATACGGCGATTTCGCCAACGCCGCGCAGGTGATCATCGACCAGTTCCTGTCGTCCGGCGGCGCCAAGTGGCGTCAGGATTGCGGCCTCGTCCTTCTGTTGCCGCACGGCTATGAGGGGCAGGGACCGGAGCACTCAAGCGCGCGCCTGGAGCGGTTCCTCTCTCTGTCGGCCGAGCGTAACTGGACGGTCGCCTATCCGACAGAAGCCGGGCAGTACTTCCACCTGTTGCGCCGCCAGGCCATCATGCTCTCCCGGCCGCCGCGTCCGCTTGTCGTAATGGCGCCAAAGAGCCTGCTGCGCCATGCGCAGAGTGCGTCCCCGCTCTGCGCGCTCACGGACGGACGGTTTGAGCCGGTGCTCGACGGATCTGTTCCGGCGGGCGAGGAAGCCCGCGTGACCCGGTTGATCCTGTGCAGCGGCCGGATCGCGTTTGACCTCCTGCAGGCGCGCGCAGCGGCGGGTTCCGCCGTCCAGAGCGAAACGGCGGTCATCCGCCTGGAGCAGTTGTACCCCTTCCCGGAGAACGGACTGGACGCGGCCATCGCGGGATACAGCGGCGCCGCAAAAATCGTCTGGCTGCAGGAGGAACCGGAAAACATGGGGGCGTGGCCGTATATGCGCGATGCGCTGGCGAAAATGCCGCGTCTGCCGGCTCCTGTGACATGCGTCTGCCGCCCCGCGCTCCCGAGCCCGGCCGAAGGCATGCCGGACATGCACCAGGAGATGCAGCGCCGCCTGCTGCAAAGCGCACTCGGCCAGACACCGGCGCGCAGCGAGGAGGTATTTGCAAAATGAGTGATGTCGTGGTGCCTGAACTCGGCGAATCCATCACGGAGGCCACCATCCTTCGATGGTTGAAAAAAGAAGGCGATGCGGTCGGCCAGGGTGAGGCGGTCGCAGAATTGGAGACCGACAAGGTCAATCTGGAGGTCATGGCGGAAGACGGCGGCGTGTTGAAGGCGATTCGCAAACAGGCCGGTGAAACGGTTGCGGTCGGCGAAGTGCTCGCGACCGTGGAGGCGGCGGACAAGGCGGCGCAAAAACCTGCACCTTTGCCGGAACAGGCGGAACCTGGCGCAGCAAGAGTGCCTGAGAAAGAGCCGCCGCGCGCTCCCCGGCAGGCGGCGGCCGCGCAGAGTAACGCGCCGCTCACCGTCGAGTCAGCGACGACCGGCAATGAGCATGGTGCATTATCCGCCAGTCCGGCCGTGCGTCGCCTGGCGCTTGCGCGCGGCGTCGACCTGCAAACAGCCGCAAGAGACGGCCGCGTCACCCAGGAGGATGTCCTGCGCGCGGCGGACAGGCCTGCCCTGGCCGCGGGCACAGCCGCTCAGGCCGGCACAGCCGCAACGGCAAATGCGGCCGGTTTTGCACCCGCGAAACGCGATCCGGCACCTGGAGCACCCGGTCCCGATCAACCGGTCGGCGATGAGGAGCGCATCCGCCTGTCGCGGCGCCGGCTCACCATTGCCCGCAGGCTCGTCGAGGCACAGCACGCGGCCGCGATGCTGACCACGTTCAACGAGGTCGATCTGCGCGCCGTCATCGAACTGCGCAAGCGGCGCAAGGATTCTTTCCGGGAACAAAACGGCGTCGGACTCGGCTTCATGTC
>JAJZZT010000417.1 GCA_021797415.1 Bacillota bacterium | reverse complement strand
CGCCAATCCAGCCCAGTTCCCGCAATTCCAGCAGCCCCTTGTAAATCCCGATCACGCCCGCACCGCCGCCCGTCGGATAGACGATGACATCGGGGACGGTCCAGCCGAACTGTTCCGCGATCTCCAGCCCCATCGTCTTTTTTCCCTCCAGCCGGTACGGCTCGCGCAGCGTGGATACATCATACCAGCCGTGCCGCCTGGCCGCCCGGTCCACCATGCGCCCCGCGTCGCCAATGGTGCCGTCGACCACGAACAGCCGGGCGCCTGCGGCCGCGCACTCCTTTTGCGGAACGGCGGGCGCCGACTCCGGCATGACGACCGTCGCCCGGATACCGGCGCGCGCCGCGTAGAGCGCCCACGCCGCTCCCGCGTTCCCGTTGGTCGGCAGGGCCAGCTTTGCGACGCCCATTTCCTTTGCGCGCGATACCCCGACCGTCGCTCCCCGCGCCTTGAACGTCCCCGACGGCAGCAGTCCTTCGTCCTTGACGGAGAGGCGCGCAAGCCCCATGTCGCGGCCGCTTTCAGGCAGGGGAACGATGGGAGTGAACGGTTCTCCGAGCGTGACGATATGCTTTTCGTCGCGCACCGGGAGCAACTCATGATAGCGCCAGAGCGCACGCGGACGCGCGGACAGATCAGATCTCCTGAGCGCGCGCCCGAGGGCGGACAGATCGTACTTGGAAAACAGCGGAGAACCGCAGGACAGGCACATCGCCGCGCCGTTCTTCGCGGAGTATGTCCGGCCACAGCGCGAACAGGCGAGATGAGACAGGTAACTGAAAGACATGCGGACACCTCCGGATCAACCCACGGCATAATCCATGGTATGACCGGAGGCGGCGGAAGGTTATCAGGAGATGCACATCGTCAGGGAATCAGTGCAGCGCGCCTTGGCGGATCTGACGTAAGGCGTCCGCACGCTTACTCGCCCGCGCGCCGTCAGCACGCCGTCAGCGCGCCGTCGGCCTGCGCCGCCGCACGTACATCCAGGCGGCGCCTCCCAGTCCCGCGATGGCCAGAGGGAGAGCGCCCGCCCACGGCGTTTCCGGCATGTTATTCGTCATCGGCGAATTGACCGCGATACCGCCCGTCCCACCGCCGTTGACGGTGGGGTCGGTGGAGAAGAAAAACTCGTCCTCCCCATCCTTTCCGTTCGATTGCGGCTGGGCGGACAATCCGAACGTCGCGATCGTGTAGTCGCCCGCCAACATCGTCGAAGGAATCTTCACCGCGTACACGAACGGGTGTTTGGAGACCTCGCTGCCGGAAACCGAATACTTGATGTTTCCGCTGTCCTGTTGCGCCTTGTTGGGATCGCCCTGAAAATTCGCGACCGGGCTGTAAAAATTGAACGTCAGAGTCTGCGGCACGTTGTGCAGATTCGTTTCGCTCGTTTGACCGCCGGGATTCGCCAGATCAATATAGTACGTCTGTCCCGCGACCAGCGACGTGATCGGATTTCCGCCGCCCATCCCCTGGACGGCGTCATTTTGCGTACTGAAGATCTGCAGCGTGCCCTCGCCGTTGCCGCCGTGGTCTCCGGAGCCGCCGCTTTTTGCCAGCGCGCCGCCGGAGAGGACGGCCGACAGACTCAGCGTGCACAGCGCCGCAACCGCAGTTCCGCGCACCGCTTTATTCCATGTGTTCAACTGATCGTACCCCCCATAATTACGTGTATGACACTGCTATTTCCAACCAAAGAAAGGCTACCACAGGAAAGAGCAAAAAGAAGCACATATCCGTTAAAAGATGGATTAAGAAGTCTTGATCTGAACTCCGTTTTCGGGCGGTGCACAGCCGGACGCAACATCAATAATTCTTTAAGTTTCTCATATAGCGATCAAATTGGATCTGTTTTATAGTTTCGCTATGACAAGGGGGATGTTATATGCCAACAATCAGCAATCGGCTCCGCCGCCACAACAGGCTCCTGACGGCCGCCGCCACCGCTTTGGCGGCGACAGTGCTGACCACGGGACCGGCGTTTGCCCACACATCGCAAAAGACACTGCAACCAGGCCAGACCGTCGATCTGTACACGTTTAGCTGGAACAACGCAACCGACTTAACCGTGAACTTTTTCCCCCCGGGCGGGAACTTCAGTCCGAACGTCACCACGGTGAGCGGCAAGCAGTTGACGATCACCCAGGCACCGCTTTCCGGCGGCGGCTACAGTGATGAACTGCAGTTCACCATGCCGAACCTCGGCTATCCGTCCGGTACGGCGGAGGCGCTGATCATGGTGGGAGGCGGCGCAATTGCGACGCGCTTTTCGCCCGTACAACCCCCGATCACAAGCAGCTACGGCCTGTCCTTTCAGTATGACAGCACCCCTGTGCCTGTGAACGACGCGCCGGAGGTGCCGTTCGCCGGCGCGCTTCCGCTCGCCCTGCTCGGCCTCGCCGGCGGTGCCTGGCTGTACCGCGCGCGCCGGACCCGCACCATCCAGTAGTCATTGCACTTTCGCAGGCTTGGCCTGCCCTCGCCATCCGGTCGTCGCCAGAACGCTGCGGCCCCCCATCGCACGACGGCGCTCCATCACCGGCGCGGCCAGCCCGCTCCCCCGGTCCTTTCGCAGGCTTGGCACCTGCGAAAGGACCGGGGGCGGTTTGGGACGTGCCATGTCTGAAGACGGGAAGGGACCGTCAGAAAGAAATCGGCCGGAAAGAAGCCGGAAACTCCCGCCGCTCACTGGACCGGATCATTCACCGACCGGCCGTCTGTCAGCGCCGCCGCCACCTGGGCATCCCCGCCGTACCGCTCCTCTTCGCCATCCATCACCGCGATGGCGATCGGCAACAGGACGTGAAACTGGCTGCCCACGCCAGGCTCGCTCGTAACCCATATTTTCCCCCGGTGGCTCTCGACGATCGCCCGCGAAATGGCCAGTCCCAATCCGCTGCTGCCCGATTCCTTCGTGCGCGCGCGGTCCCCCTTGTAGAAGCGTTCAAATACATACGGCAGGTCGCGCGAGGGAATCCCGGCTCCCGTATCTTTCACCACAAACTGCACATACCCCGCCGTCTCCGCCTGCGCCGCCGGCGCGCCCGACTCGTCGGCGCACAGCAGGACCGCCAGTTCGATGAGGCCGCCCGAAGCCGTGTGGCGGATCGCATTGCCCACAAGATTGCCGAAGACCTGATCAATCCGGCGCGTATCCACCGAGATGAACACCTCCTCCTCCGGAGAAAAATCATCCCAGTCCATCTGGTCCAGCCGCCGCAGGGTGGCGTCGAGCGCAAGACTAAAGCGGATGCCCGCGCGCCTCACGTCAAACTCGTGCTTGCGCGCCAGTGAGTGCACCAGGTCGAGCAGCGAAATCATGTCCGTGTGCAACGTGCGCTGCCGCTCGTCCATCTTGGACAGATCGAGCAGGTCCTGGATCAGCCGGTTCATTTGCACCACGCGCTCCAGGGCGAGCATCAGGTACTTGGATGTGTCCTGTCCGGCAACCACTCCCTCCAGAATCCCCTCGATATACCCCTGGATCGACGTGAGCGGCGTGCGCAGGTCGTGGGAGATATCGCTGATCATCTGTTGCCGGAGTGTTTCGGAATGCGACAGTTTCGTATTAATCTCCTGCAGCGACCGGTTTGTTTCGCGCAATTCGTCCGTCCGCTCGATGACGCGCTCCTCCAGCGTCCTGTACAGATACGCGTTCTCGATGGAAATCGCAGCCTGCGCCCCGATGATCGAAACAAAGCGGATCTGGCCCTCCGTGAACAGTTGCGGCACCCCGGAATGTTCAAGATAGACGATGCCGATCAGCCTCCCGACGCGGACGATCGGCTCACAGATCACCGACACGGCGTTCCCCGCGAGAATGTGCGGATCGGACGCAAACCGCGCTTCTCGGCGCGCATCGTGCAGCACAAGGGTTTCCAGCGTATGCCACACGTACTGGACCACCGATTCGGCAATCGACGGATACTCGGCCAGCCGGACAGCCCGCCGCACCGTCATGCTGTCGTCCGTGGCGCCGCCTTCCACCTCGACGTACAGCGCCCCCTCGTGTTCAAGCAGAATCACGCCGCGCTGGGCGCCTGTATGCAGCACCATGCTGCGCAATAATTTCCGCAACAGACGCTCGACGATCACCTCTCCCGAAATGGACCGCGTCACGTCGATGATGAGGTTCATGTCCAGGTTGCGGGCAAATTCATCCAGACTGCTGAACGTCTGGCCAAGCCGCTCCTCCGCCTCTTCGTAAAGCAGGTCCGGATAGACGACGGTCAATTGCCGGATCTTGCCGTGCGCCCGCCATTCCCCGTACGACTCAACCGCCTGGCGCATGTAAAAGCGGGCCAGCGGCAGTCTCTCCATGCGCCGGCAGGCTACGGCGGCGCGTTCCAGCGCAATCCCCGCATACTGGTGGCAACCGTCCTTGCGCGCCTCTGCCGCCGCCTGTTCAAAGAGCCGCAACGCCTCGTCGCCGCGCCCCCGCAAGACGCGCTCTTCCGCCATGAGCAGCAGATACTTGTGGCGATAGGAGACAGGAGCGGACTGCGCCCATGGGCGCAGCCGGCGCATAAAGTGGCGGATGCGTCCGATGGCGGACCGTCTGGCCGGGAAGGCCGCGTCGTCCGCCTCCGCGGCCGCCGTGAGAGCGGCCAGCGTGAACCACTGCGGATCGGTCACGTCGGAAAAACCGCGGGTCAGATTCTCCTGCACCACGCCGACCAGCCGGTTCGCCTCTTTCAGATCGCCCGCGATATAGTACGCCTGAAGCAGGATGGCGGCGGTCATTTTCAACGACGCCTGTTCCCATTCTCCGCGAAACTCCGCACGGCCGGGCAAGTCCGCGTGATGTGCGTCCATCAGCCAGCCCAACGCGGGGTGAAGCAGCGTGTAAAAGTTGTCCAGCAGGCGATTGCCGTTTCGTTTCTCCTCGCTTTGATACGTCCGGACAAGCTCGTCCAGACGGTCCAGAGGCACCCCCGCATACCACTGCACAACGCACAAAAACATCCGCGCCGTGCTGCGGATCAGCGGATCCCCCGCCTGCGCCGCCAGGGTGGACGCGCGGCGCAGGTACTCCACGCTGCCGATCAACGGCTTGGCGAGGATGTTCGTGAACAATCCGAATGTGAACTGGGCTTTCAATTGTTGCTGCAACAGCCCGGACCGTTTCGCGGCCTCCAGCGCCGCCAGGCCCATCCGCCGCGCCGTTTTGCGCCAGCCGAAGATATTGCCGAGCACCATCGCGAAGGTGGCGAGACTGGCGGACGCATCCGGGCAGTAGCCGTATTTCATGGTCAGCGCGAACGAACGCAGGCTGAGCGCCATCTGCAGCTTGGGATCCGCGCGAAAAGCGGCGGCGCCGATCTCATGGATGACCGACAACTGCGCCCTGATCCGCCCGTCCGTCATTTCGGGCATGTCCGCCAGCGTTTCCGGGCGGCGAAACCGCCACCGGCCAAACGCACCCGCAAGACTGCGCGCCAACATGGCTCCCGTGACCGGAACCCTCGCATGAAACCCAAGCGTCCGCAAGGCGTCCAGCCCCACACGCACGGCCGCCTCCGACTGCGCGAAGTGCGTGTGCCACCTGATTTTCAGGATATGGGCGCGCACAGTCTGATCAGCTGTGACGGCGCGCCCCGTCAATTCCGCAAGCGACTGCTCCGCCGCCGCAAATTGATCCGACGCAAATTCACAGTGAAATTTCTCCGCGAGCAACTCCCACTTCAACGCCTGGAGCGTGAGCCAGTCCTCCGCGTCGAGCGCGTCAAACCCCTCCTGCAGGTACACGAGAGCCGTGGAAAACGAACCGGACTCGCGCGCGTTCTTTCCCGCGGCCAGATTGGCGCGGGCCCGTTTGGCGCGCTTTCCGTACTCCCGTCCGCCGCGATTCAGGTGCCCCGCCACCATGTACACGTCGTACGCCCCGTCGTACGCCCCGTCGTACGCCCCGTCGTACGCCCCGTCGTACACCCCGTCTTCCGCCTGCGTCAATACCTGCGCAATGCGCTCGTGATACGCAACCCTCCCGGTCGGATCAATCAGCGAGTACAAAGCCTGCTGCGCTTCATCGTGGACAAAATGCAGGTATTCGGTGGGTTTTTCCTCCCCGAAGGCGATAAACCCCTGGTCCACCGCGGACGACAAAAGCGCGATCATGTCAGCTTCATTCATCCGGCAGCATTCTCCCAGCACCGTGAGCGGCGCCACGCGCCCAAAACAGGACGCCCACAGGAGCACATCAAGCAACGGAGCGGGAAAATCCCCCGTCTGTCGCGCGAGAAATTCCAGCACGTTCTCCGCGGCAGGCAGCGAGACGATCCTTTTATAATCAATATGCCAATGCTCCGCCTGCAGGTCAAAGTGCAGATATCCCCGCTGCACCAAGGAGAGCAGGAAGCGCCGGACATAATACGGATTGCCCAGCGTGCGGCGGTGCACGACCTTCGCCAGACGCGCGACCTCGACATTTCTGAACTGCAGCGTATCCATCAGCATGTGCGAGACATTGTCCAGGGACAGCACGTCAAGCCGGATGACGGTTCTATCCCGTTCCCCCCCGCCGTCGTCCGCCGCCGCGAAGATTTCCTCGACTGACAACGATCCGCCGGAGCGCATGGACAAAATCCACATGACGTTCCGCAGGCGCGGATCCTGGAGAAGAAAGGGCAGCATCGCGCGCGAACTGTCATCCAACCACTGCACGTCATCCAGAAAGACGATCAGCGGATGCTTCGGCGTCGCGAATACACACAGGAAATCGAGTATCTCCGAACGCAGGATCTGCGACAGATCGAACATCGGATCGGCGATCCTTTGCGCGGGACGCGGGACGACCCTCTCAAGCTCGGGGATCATTTCGTGCAACAGGCCAGTTCCGTCGGACAGAGCGCCCAGTTGAGCGCTCCACCCCGCCAGCGCGTCGTCGTCCAGCGCAAACAGCTTGCGGACCAGGGCTGCCCACGCTTCGGCCAGAACCTTGTACGGTGTGAGCGCCGTCGCCTGCGTCGCCCGGCCGACGGCGATAAACACCTCCGAAGTCAGATTGCTGCGGATGAATTCCTCCACCAGAGCCGTTTTCCCCACTCCCGGTTCGCCTGTCACGCACACGCAGCAAGACCGTCCGGCGCCGGCCAGCCGGAAGATACGCTCCAGTTCCTGCAGTTTTTCGGCGCGTCCGTACAGATTGCGCGAGATGCGCAGGGCGTGCGGCACGTCCTGTCCGCCGAGCGCGAATTCCGCCCGCTCCATGGTCTCCCCGTCCATATCCTGGATGGCCAGCAAATCCTGGATCAGGCCGTATGCGCTCTGATAGCGATCTTCCGGCAGCTTGGCAAGACACTTGTCCACCAGTCTGCGCACGATCGCGGGGACCTTCTCGCCAAGCGGATCGGGCGCATGGGCGATGTGCGCGTGCACCCACTCGATGGGCTGCTCGACCTGAAAAGGCAATCTCCCCGTCAACATCTCATAAAAAATAGCGCCCAGCGAGTAGAGGTCGGAGCGGTGATCCACCCGCCTTTTCAGCCGTCCCGTCCGTTCCGGGGAAATATAGGCCAGGGCGTCCGTGTCAACCGACACGATGTCATCCTGCCCGTGCCGCTTCACGCAGATCGCTTCGAGCGTGCGCGCATGGACCAGAATTTTCTCCGGACGCAAATCCATGTGAACGTCCGACTGATCGTGCAGCCGCGCCAGCGCGCGTGCGATCGACAGGGCAAAACCCAAGAAACGGTGAACTTCCATTCCAGTCGATGGCATGAGACTCCTCAGAGTCTGCCACTCCGACGAAACAGCGCCATCGTCATCCAGGCTTATCGCCATGTCCGCGCTCAATCAACTACACCGCACTTTCGGTCATGAACTTGTACCCGACACCGCGAATCGTAACAATATACTTTGGTTTGGCAGGATCTGGCTCGATTTTTTTGCGCAGGTTGCTGATGTGCACCATGACGGTGCGCGCGTCGCCCAGACAGGGCGTGTTCCAAATATACTGGAACAATTCTTCGGGACGATAGATGCGATCCGGGTTTTGCGCCAGCAGGGAGAGAATCTGAAATTCCTTGACAGACAATTCAATCGTCGCGTGCGGCAATTTGACTGTAAAGTGCTCCTCGTCGATCTCGATGTCGGCCAGCCGGACGGGCGTTCTCCTGCCGGCCGACGACCGGTTGACGCCGCGGTACCTGCGCAATTGCGCCTTCACGCGCGCCACAAGTTCGCTCGGACTGAACGGTTTTGCCACATAGTCGTCCGCTCCGATGCCCAGTCCGAGAATCTTGTCGGAATCCTCCGCCTTCGCGCTCATGAACACGATCGGCACATCCGTAAATTTCCGCAGTTCCTGGCAGAGTTCAAAGCCGTCCGGCCCAGGCAGCATGATATCCAGCAGAATCAGATTGATTTCCCGCTCCCGGATGATGTCGAGCGCTTCCCACCCCTCGGTGGCGACCACGTCAAACCCGTGCCGGGTAAGATACATCGACACGATGTGGGAAATCTCGCGGTCGTCCTCGACGATCAACACCCGTTCCTGCATGCAGTGTCCCTCCACAGCGCCTCATCCGCGCGCAGTTCCGTCGATACATTCGACAACTTCTATTAACACCCATTGTCGAATGTCACCGCCAATCTGTCAATACCCTCATGGTTCTCTCATGGTTCCCATCCGGCCGATATGTTCCGCCAACCGCCATGATCCCCCTTGTTCCTGCTCAGAAACCGCTTCGCGGAACTCGCGGCGAGCAAGGGGGATCATGGCGATCCGGTCAATTTTCATCCTGCCGCGCTTGACGGCCGTCACCGCGGCTGTCCATCAACATTTTCTGCCGTCCGCAAGCTGGTCGGACGGCACCGGCGGACCCGCCGCCTCCAGAGCCTCTCTGCCGGGACGAACCGGCCACAGGCGTGCCCTGCCGCCCGTCTGCGCCCCGTCATGCACCGCGAATCCCTTTCCTCCGGCGTGCTTCACCTGATACATGGCTTGGTCGGCCGCCTTGACAAGCGTATCAAAATCGTCCCCGTTTTGCGGGTACAGACTGACCCCAAGACTGGCGGACACGCGAAATGTCTTGGAATGGATGGAGTATTCGACATCGATCGACTTGTGCAGCCGGCTGACCGTCCTCGACAGGGCCATCTCATCGTTCGTGATGCCCGTGAGCACCACGATGAACTCGTCCCCGCCCACCCGCACGACGACATCCTCCATCCGGATCCGACGCTTCAACCGCTGCACGATGACGCGCAGCACCGCGTCGCCATACTCATGGCCGTACTCATCGTTGATCGACTTGAAATCGTCCAGATCGATGTACACAAGGGCAAAAGAGTCTCCAAACTCGGTCTGCAGGGTCTGGTTGTGCCGCTCCAGGAACAGGCGGTTCAACGCGCCGGTGAGCGGATCGTGCACGGCCGTGCGCTCCAGATCAATGATGTACGCCACCATGTTCGCCGTCAGCTTAAGCGCTTGCAATTCGCTCTTGGAAGACTCGTACACCCTTTCATCCGCGGTGCACAGCGTCCCGTACAGCGTACCGTCTTTCAAGATGATCGGCGCGCCCATGTACGCGCCGATCCGGATGGCGGCGAGCGCCGCTCCCCGCGGATCGGCGTTCGTGTCAGAAATCGCGACGGGTTGCATCGACAGCAGGATGTCCAGACCGGACAGCTCGGACAGGCGCAGGCTGGACAGCTTCTGGTCTGCGGTGTCGGCCCGGCTGTACAGCCGGGCCAGCGTAAGAAAGCCGTCCTGCATGGTGACCATGAAAAAAGTAGAGGTCCCAATCACCTGACTGAGACCGCTCAGACAATCCCGCAAAGACCTGGTGAAGTAACTCCACGGTGCGACCCTCGGCACTGACATCTCCCCCGAATCATCCTGGAAACCTCCGTCACAGGCCCACGACAGCGACATGTTCCATGATCTCGTCCCATTCGACGTAGTATCGTGTGATGTCCTCTTCAATCAACCTGCCGCCCCGCTGCACTTCGATCAGGGCAAGCTCGCCCTCCGCGCGGATGGCGTGCCACTGTCCCGGACAGATGCGCACAACCTGGCCGGCGGAGATCCGCGTGACCCTCCCGTCGATCACCACAACGCCTGCGCCGCTCACGACCGTCCATACCTCTTCGCGCAGCGCGTGCTTCTGATAGCTGATATTGGCCCCCGGACGCAACACCACGTACTTCGTCAGCACTTCGGCGCCGTCGTCCAGTTTGGTGTAATCCAGCACGCGGTAGCTGCCCCACCGGCTTTCTTCAAACATCGTCCGGACGGACACTTCATT
>JAJZZT010000185.1:1316-10288 GCA_021797415.1 Bacillota bacterium | reverse complement strand
CGGTGTGCGCGCCGTCTTGTTAAATGAGGCGGGAGAGGTGGAGGGGACATGCGAAGCGTCCTATGCTTTGTCGCTCCCCCGTTCCGGGTGGGCTGAACAAGACCCGGAGGATTGGTGGCGGGCCGCTTCCGCCGCACTGAGCAAAATTGCAGCGCTGGCCAAGGCCAGGGAGCTTGCGATCCAGGGCATAGGGCTCACCGGACAGATGCACGGGGCCGTGTTTGTCGGCCGCGAGGGCCAAGTGTTGCGCCCTGCCGTCATCTGGATGGACCAGAGAACATCGGCGGAGGCGGAGGCGCTCCAAGGGAGACTGTCTGGCGCCGGGTTGCTGCAGACGGTGAAAAATGATGCGCTGCCCAACTTCACGGCCACAAAAATCCTCTGGGTCATGCGCCACGAACCTGCGGTCTGGGAACAGACGAGGTATGTTCTTCTTCCCAAGGACTTCATCCGTTATCGTCTGACTGGGGAAACGGCGACGGACGTGAGCGACGCGTCGGGTACTCTGATGCTGGATATCGCCCGCCGCAAGTGGTCGGCGGCCGTCATCGACCTTGTCGGGATGCGTTTGGACCAGTTGCCGGCCGTTTTTGAGGGATCCGAAGTAACCGGGATCCTGCGCGACGAGATCGCGCGCGAATTCGGATTGGGCGATCGTGTTGCGGTGGTGGCCGGCGCCGGAGACCAGCCCGCGGCGGCGATTGCGGCGGGCGTGGAACAGCCGGGAACCGCCGCGATTTCACTGGGCACATCCGGGGTGGTCCTGGCGCCTTCCCCTTCTCCACAGGACGGCCCGCTTCCGCACGGGTTGCATCTGTTCTGTCACGCCGTGCCGGATACGTGGTTCGTCATGGGAGTGACACAGGCCGCGGGGGGTTCGTTCCGCTGGTTTCGCGATACATTTGGCGCCGGTCGGTCCTACGATGAATTGTCCGCGCTGGCCGGCGAGGCGCCGGCCGGTTCCGAGGGGCTGCTCTTCGCACCCTATCTTGCGGGGGAGCGCTGCCCTCACGCGGACAGCGGCTTGACCGGGGCGTGGATGGGGCTCACGGTCAGGCATACATTTCCTTATATGGCCAGGTCGGTAATGGAAGGGATCTCCTATTCACTGCGCGATGTGTTTGAAGCGATGCGGGGTCACATCGCGCGGCCCCAACTCGTGACGGCTTCGGGGGGAGGGGCGAAAAGCCCCGTCTGGCGGGACATCACAGGAGCGATTCTCGGACTGCCTGTCCAATGGATCAAGGAGCAGGGGCCGGCGGTCGGCGCCGCTGTCCTGGCGGGGAGAACCGTGTTTTCCCATCCTGCGTATGCGGCGGCCGTGGAGGAGATTGGCTCCGGCGACTTTTCTGGTCCATGGAGGAATGTGTATCAGGAAGGATACGCAAACTACCGGAAACTTTATCGCCGAATCACGCTTGAACAACCTCTTGAACCGTGAAAGGACGGCGGTGGCGCGGGCTTCGCGTCGCCCGCGGCCGTGTGCAGGGCGGCGTGCAACCGGCGCACCCCTTCTTCGATCTCCGTTTCGGATGAACTGGCGTACGTGAGGCGCACATAACCGGGTTCCTCCCCGTACACGGCTCCGGGCACAACGACCACGCCGCCGCGCAGGGCGGTCTCCAGCAGGACCTTGTCGGGAAGGGGCCGCCTGAATTTGCCCCATAGGTGATAGCCGCCCTGTGGGACCGCAAACGCCAGTTCTTCGCCGAAATACTTTTGCGCGGCGTCGACCATGATGTCTCGCCGTTTGCTCAGCGCGGCGCCCAGCCGCCCCGCATTTTGTTCCCACATCCCGGCTGTGAGCACCTGCTCTGCGATCGCCTGCGTGATGCCGCTGATGCCGAAGTCCATCTGTTCCCGGATGCCGGCGATGCGTTCGATCACGGATTTTGGTCCGGTCATCCATCCGACGCGCAGGCCGGGGACAAATGTTTTGGAGAGTGTCCCCAGATAGACGACCTGTTGCCCGGCGCCGCTCATGGCGGCCAGCGGTTGGGGCGGTCGCGGGCCGCCCTGCAGCGTGAGAGTCCCGTACGCATCGTCTTCCACGATGGGGATCCGCAGTTGCGCGCAGATGTCGATCAAGTTTTTCCGGCGATCGGACGACAGTGTGGTTCCCGTTGGATTTTGATAGGTGGGAGTGATGAAGACCATGCGGATTTTGTGCCTGCGATGCAGGGCGATCAACTCATCCGGCGCCAATCCTTTCTCATCGACAGGGAGCGGAAACATGCGGATGCCGGCCGAAGCGAAGAGAGGGAGGGAGTAGGCGTAAGAAGGCTTCTCCAGCGCGACGGCGTCCCCTGGCCGCAGCAGGCTCTGGGTGACAAGGAGCAGTCCCTGCTGGGAACCGGCCGTGACCAGGATCTGGTCGGCCGGCACATGGAGACCGTACTGGCTGCGCAGGTGCGCTGCAATGGCGGCGCGCAGGTTTTCCTCTCCCCGGGGATCGCCGTACCCGAGGGCCATATGATGGGAAGGGAGGCGGGAGATCAAGTCCTGCAACTGCTTGGCGGGCCAGAGTTCGGCGGATATCTCCCCTCGCGCCAGGTTGATGTTGCCGGATTTCCGGTTCTCCTCCCAGATACGGCGCACCATGGGCAGGGTGGGCTGGAAAATTCCCTGCGCCATGTAACCGGCCCAGTCGGGAATCCGGAAGTCCAGTCCCCACGCATCTTCGCTCACCCGCGTCCCGCTGCCCCGCACAGAGCGGATCAGACCTTTGGCGCGGAGTTCATCGTAGGCCACACTGACCGTGCTCCGGTTAATCTTCAGTTGTTTTGCCAGTTCTCTTTCCGCCGGCAACCGCGAACCCGGGAGCAATTCTCCGCTTCGCACCCCCGTTTCAATGCGTCTGACAATCTGCCGGTATGCCGGTTCGCTCCCCGTGAACTCAAAATGAATATCCACGTTCCCCCACCCCTTTGTTCCCGCTCCCCTTTGTTCCGCCGCGCATGACAGTCTCCCTGACTCGATGATACACAAATTGGCTGGTAAAAATCATCCCCAATTGGCCGGGTACAATGCAGAGAAAGTCTGTCATGCTGGCGACAGACTCTATTAGAGGTTGTTCAAAAAGGGGGCAGAACTCCCCGGCGCATTGCCGCGTCATCGCCAGAAATACTCCCTCACGTACCAAAAACGTACGCTCGGTCCGTATTTCTGGCTGCTTCCTTGCACTGCGTGGGTCTTACCTGCCCCCTTTTTGAACTGACTTCTATTGGGCTGTCACGATACTCTTGAGGCGGGGGTGCCCGGTGAACAGAACAGAAACCAGGCCAGGATCACAGGCGGCGAAAACGTCGCAAACGAGCAAGGAGTCACTCGGGATGATTTATGGTCTCATCGGCGTGCTTGTATTCAGCCTGACGCTGCCCGCCACCCGTGAGGCGGTCGGTGCCGTTTGGCGTTGTGGTGCTCGGGCTGGGCGGGATACACGCGGCGGACCTGGCGCTGCTCGGCGCCGTGGCCGTCGTTGCAATCGCTTACGCCGAGGGTGGATGGATGGCGAATCAGCTCGGGGGATGGCAGGTGATCGCGTGGTCGGTGGTGCTTTCTGCGCCGGTAGCGGTTATTCTGCTGGCGGCCGACGCCGTCTGGGCCGGTACGGCGTCCCTGCTGCGCGCTTCCTGGACGGCGTGGGCAGGACTCCTGTACCTCGGGGCGGGAAGTCAATTTTTTGGATTCATCGCCTGGTACACCGGCATGGGACTCGGCGGCGTGGCGCGGGTGAGCCAGATGCAGTACCTCCAGCCTTTTTTCACCCTTCTCTTCTCGTGGTTGCTGCTGGGAGAAAAACTCACCTTTGCGACCGTTGCGGCGGCTTTGGCCGTGGTGCTGTGGGTGATGTTGGGGAAGTGGGCGGCGATTCGTTCTCAGCACACTCCGCGTGCCTGAAAAATCCCAAGAGATCAAGTTCGTCCGTGCCCAGGTGTTCTTTCGAGATTGGACGGGGTGTATCCGGGATCATTCAGGGAGCGACCGCAGTAAATCGTCGGTCTCCCTGATTTCCTCATTGCACTGGAACAATGCAAACGATGATAATGCGACCTGATACCAACTTCGCGCTTGATCGCAATGTTGACGGTTCTGCTCTATTTGACCGAACATCCTGTACAGTCTGGCGCGCAACGGAGATTGGGGAAACGCGGCCAGCAGTTCAAGCGCTCTTTTTGCACAGTTCTCCGCTTCATCGGGGTTGTCTCGCGTCATCAGGTAGTACGTGGCCATGCTCTCCAGCACGTTCGCCTGTTCCGCGGGCTGAGATGCACGCGCAAAAGTCTGCAACGATCGTTCCCAGAGTTCTACCGCTCTGTCGGGTTGTCCGTTGGTGAGCAAATAGCTGCCCAGGTTGTGCTCAATCTCGGGCAGGTGATACTCACCATGCAGGATGCTGAGGTGTCGTACATCGCCGCCGACGTGAATCGCCTCATTCATGTTTCCGATTTTGAAATAAACCCACGAGAGCCCCAAACCCGCGTCAATCCTGGAACTTGGCGAAAGATTGCTGTCTGCCCAGAACACATCTTTGTACATTTGAGAAGAATTTTCCCGCCGACACCTACAATACTGATAGCGGTGCCACCACATGGCTGGAAGTGACAGTGGCTAAACCACTCTCTTCCAGCCATGACACAGCTTGATATCAGCAATGAGATTTTTAGGTTATAATGGTTGCGGTTGATCGAATTCCGTGACGGTGACTTCAAATTATGGAGGCGATTCAAGTTGAGAAAATCCCTTATTTCCTTGACAGGCATTTCAGTAGTGATCACGATCCTGTTCAGCGCCTCCACGGTGGAAGCATCGACAAAGCTTCCCTTTTCCCTCATGACTCCGGACACGCGCATGTTCCCCTTCAAAGTAGCATCCGTTATGCCCAGCGTGACGGTGAACGGAACCAAGGGCATTGTTGTGACGGAATATCAGAATGTCTCTAAAACAGATTGGCTTGTTGAATTTGCGACCAATATGAACTCCCGCCTCGACCCGATACCAAAGGGATATGGAGTACGTGTAGATCTGAAGGGGCATGTGACTGCCCAATATTTAGATGACGGACATCTGCAACGCATCCAGTTCACACGAAATGGTGTGTACTATCTGCTCTTCGCCGGCAGGGGCACGTTCAAGGGGTGGGTTGGCAGCGCCATTCGCAGTTATAAACCATTGACAACCGAACAGAAACTTACATCAATCGCCAATTCTCTGGTGACCAATTCGAAATAGCTGTGTGCTTGTAGACCGATGGGGTGGTGTGACGAGTTCGACGAGAACACCGAGGGGACATGTGATAGAGGTTGTTCAAAAAGTGGGCAGAACTCCCCGGCGCATTGCCGCGTCATCGCCAGAAATGCTCCCTCACGTACCCCAAAACGTACGCTCGGGGACATGGGATAAACCCAATTCCGGCAGGCGCGTTACAGTACATTTAGTGTCCGATTAGAGCCTCGGACACTAAATGTGGAACCATTGCGCCTGCAAAGAGGACCTTATCCCATGTCCCCTTGGTCCGCATTTCTGGCTGCTTTCTTGCACTGCGTGGGTTAACCCTGCCCACTTTTTGAACAGGCACTGACAGACAAAGCCCCGCAAGGAGTGATTGCATTCTATACATAACGCAATAAGGAAGTATATATGACGTATAAATGGCTATTTCGTACCAAATCGGTTGACAAGGCGCTAGTTAGGATGTATTTTCTGATTACGGACTCGAAATTATCAGTTTTGAGTCATGTAAGTTAACGTAAGAAGGCGTGTTGCATTACAAAGGAGAGGGGATGCAGATGGAGAATCCTGATGCGAGAGTGGAACTGGGTGAACGGAAGACCGGCGAAAAGAAGCGCAGGTTCAGCGGACTGGTCAACAATCCGGTCATGGAGGATTATGCCCTCCGATACGCGCCGCGGTCGTTTCGCAGATGGAGTGAGTTTGCGGTTGCCAGTACGGCGCTCGGCGGCATCGCCTACATGGCGGACTTTGCGATCGGTGGGTCGGTTGGTCTGTCATTCGGTTTCGTCAATTCCCTGTTTGCCATTTTGACCGTCGCCGCGATCATTTTCTTGACGGGTATTCCGATTGCGTACTATTCCGCCAAATACAACATCGATATGGACTTGCTCACGCGCGGGGCGGGATTCGGGTATCTGGGTTCAACGCTCACGTCAGTTATTTATGCTTCCTTCACCTTCATTTTCTTCTCCCTTGAAGGATCGGTCATGGCGCAGGCCATTACGCTCTATTTCGGTCTGCCCATCGCCGTCAGCTATTTGATCGCGGCCTTGGTGGTCATCCCGCTCGCCATGTACGGCATGACCCTGCTCAACAAGTTTCAGGTATGGTCGCAGCCCATCTGGCTGGTCCTGATGGTTGCCCCATTTTCCATCGTTCTGCTGAAGGATCCGGGAGCCTTTCAAAGATGGGTGCACTTTGGCGGGGTATCGGGAACGGCCGTCGCCTTCAGCCCCCTGATGTTCGGATCCGCCATGGGGATTACTCTTTCGTTGATTGCGCAGATTGGAGAACAGGCAGACTATCTGCGGTTTATGCCGAATAAAGAGAAGAGCAACAAGTGGAAATGGTGGTGGGCTGTTCTGCTGGCCGGTCCGGGGTGGGTGATTATCGGCGCGTTCAAGCAATTGGGCGGCTCGTTTCTCGCGTCGTGGATCCTTCCGGGTGTCGGCAGCGTGAAAGCCGACCAACCCATCCAAATGTTCACGCATGCGTTTGGCGCCATGTTGCCTGCCGGAGCGGCCCTTACAGTAGCCGTTATTTTTGTCCTGCTGTCCCAGATCAAGATCAACGTGACGAACGCTTATTCAGGTTCGCTCTCGTGGTCCAATTTCTTCTCCCGCATATTTCACTTTCATCCGGGTCGGGTCGTCTGGTTGTTTCTCAATGTCGGCATCGCGCTGGGTTTGATGGAGTTTGGCGTATTTGGATTTCTGGGCATGGTGCTGGGCTTCTACTCCAACGTCGCCGTCGCCTGGGTAGGGGCCGTTGTGGCTGACCTTGTCATCAACAAGGCGCTGTTGAAAATCAGTCCATCCTACATTGAGTTCAAGCGGGCGCATCTCTACCACTTCAATCCTGTGGGATTCGGCTCCATGCTCATCGCTTCGGCCGTATCCATCGCTGCGTATTTCGGAGCCTTTGGACCGGGCTTGCAGGCGTTCTCCGCGCTGCTCTCTCTGGGTCTCCCCTTTGTTCTGGCTCCGGCAATCGCGCTGCTCACCAAAGGCAAGTACTATATTGCCCGCGAAAACGACCTGGCGTTGCAACACCAAACCGCGCAGCCCTTGCAGCACCACACCGCACAGCCCTTGCAGCACCGCGCCGCCCAGCCCATGCTGCACAGTGTTCCGCCCTCCGGATCGACCGGCGCGGCTCAGGAAAAAATGCTCACCTGTGTGAGTTGCGGGTTTACCTATGAAGTCGAGGATATGAGCATGTGCCCGTTTCACACGGGAGCGATCTGTTCACTCTGCTGCAGTCTGGAGTCGGCTTGCCACGATATCTGCAAGGATGAAAAGTCGGCCATGTTTGCAACCGACCGCTTGACGGGCACGGTTTAGCGGACATTGGATGACGCAATCAAGGCGGGCGCGGGGATTGTGAACAACCGCGCAGATCGCTGGCCGGGGAGTGTTTGTGTGTGAGACATGGCGATATTGCCAGCAGTCCGGATACCGTTGGCGTGGCTGTCGTGAATTACAAGATGCCGCGACTTCATACGAGCGGAGAAGTCCTGGAAAACGCGCACAAAATTGCCGACATGATTGTCGGGATGAAACAGGGGCTGCCGGGCATGGATCTTGTGATTTTTCCCGAGTACAGCACGATGGGCATCATGTACGATGGGAAAGAAATGCTTGATACGGCGTGTACCATTCCAGGCCCGGAAACGGATATTTTCGGTGAAGCATGTCGCCGGGCAAAGACCTGGGGTGTGTTTTCACTCACTGGAGAGAGGCACGAGGATCACCCGGAAAAGTCCCCTTACAACACGCTGGTGCTGATCAATGATCAAGGCGAGATCGTGCAGAAGTACCGCAAGATCCTCCCCTGGACGCCGATTGAAGGATGGTATCCGGGTGGTACAACCTACGTATCCGACGGCCCGAAGGGGTTGAAGATCAGTCTCATTGTTTGTGATGACGGGAATTATCCGGAGATTTGGCGGGATTGCGCCATGAAAGGTGCGGAGTTGATTGTTCGGCCGCAAGGGTACATGTATCCGGCCAAGGAACAGCAGATACTCATGGCCAAGGCGATGGCCTGGGCGAATAACGTCTATGTCGCCGTGGCGAATGCCAGTGGATTTGACGGGGTCTACTCCTATTTTGGCCACTCTGCGATCGTCGGCTTTGATGGGCGGACATTGGGTGAATGCGGAGAAGAAGAATATGGAATTCAATTTGCAGAGTTATCGATATCCGCAATTCGGGATGCCCGGGCGAATTGGCAATCCCAGAACCAATTATTCAAACTCTTGCACCGAGGGTACACGGGTGTGTTCAACTCAGGCGACGGTGATAAAGGCGTAGCGGAATGCCCCTTTGACTTTTATCGCACATGGGTTCTCAATGCCAATCAGGCGAGAGAAAATGTGGAGAAAATGACCCGTTCCACATTGACGACAGCGTGCTGCCCGGTTGGAGAATTGCCGTATAACGGTGCCGAACGGGAAGTGGCGGAATAGCCCCGGGGATTTGCTCTCTCAAGTCCTCAGACCAACTTGTGGAGCCGAAGCAGCTTTGTGCTTGATTCGGCTCCACAGTTTTGTGCGGAAGCGATCGCAGCGCCGGACCCGTAAGGCGACGAATCCGGTCACTCCGACAACGTTTGCTTGGATATTGAAGCCCCTCCCGCCGCCCCCCCCCCCCCCCCCCCCCGCGCCCCCCGCCCCCCGCCCCGCCCCGCCCCGCTAGACCCTGGGCCTATCCGCACTCCCCGGCCCCACATCGCGC
>JAJZZT010000185.1:0-1306 GCA_021797415.1 Bacillota bacterium | reverse complement strand
GCCCGACCCCTAAGGGGACCAATCCCGTCACCCCCCCCACGTTTGCTTTGGTATTGCATCCCCCCCCCCCCCCCCCCCCCCCCCCGTGCTCATCGCGGCGTCAGTGGGATGCGTCAGTGGGATATTCCTGCATGCCTCTCACCACCCCGTGACCATGATGCCGGTCTCCTGCGCGGAGAGCGTCACGGCCGTAGCGATCATTACGGCCGTAGCGATCATTTCTACGGCGGGTGCTGTTCGGATAATCACTGGGATGGTATAATGTGGGCGTGCAGTTCGTGAGAAGAACAGTCCGTAAGGACGGGATATTGTCCATGATTCCTCGGGACGAGGAGGATGTCAAGGGATATATGTGCGCTGATCCTGCCTTGCCGGTAAAACGAACGGGCGCGAATTCAGCGGCATGCGGAGGTGTTCTCAATGGAACTGGTGGCCCTGCTTCTCTTGATCGAGTCATTTGTCATTTTGGTGAGCAAACGGATTCGCTCCAGTGTGAAGGTGTGGTCGGTGACAGGGCTGGTGTTGTTATCCTGTGTGGAATTGTTGTCGTCCTGGGTGTCAATTGGGGGACTAGTATTTGCCGGGGTGGTCCTTGCCAGCGCGGTCCTGACAGTGATTGCATTTGAAACGAACCAGAGGCACAGCAAGCACGGCATGCGGGAGAAGTGAGCGAGCGGAAACACGTGTGCGCCGCATTTCATCGCGTATCACAAACTGTTGACACACTGGCGGCGCATGTCAACGATCTGACGGACGCCATCGCGGAACGGGCGACCGCTCTTGGGGGAGTGGTTGGCGCGCCCGTGCAGGCCATCGCCGCGCAGACGTCGCTGGAGATGTGGCCGATGAACCTGAGCCGCGACGCGGAGGTCATCCGGATGTTGGCGGAGCGCTTCGCGGTTGTGGCGAACAGCGCGCGCCCGCGGTCACAGCCACTGCCGGCGCGGACCCGGACACATCGGATCTGTTCACCGAAGCATCGCGCATGTTGGACAAAGACCTGTGGTTCCCGGAAGTCCATCTCGGCGAATAAAGGAAGCGCCGGGGCGATGGGGAAGAGGTGATCGGGCACGGAGAAGATTCCGTTTCAACAGCAGGTGGAGAAGAATGCCCGGGCGTGGAACGAAGTCACACCGATTCACCAGGGGCACAAGCAGGGGCAGGAGTCCTTCTTCGCCTCGGGCGGCTCTCAGCTGGACATCGTGGAGCGGCGCCATCTGCCTGACCTGCGCGGTCTCGACGTGGCGCATCTCTGCTGCAATTGCGGCCAGGATACGCTGTCGCTGGCCAACATGGGCGCTCGCTG
>JAJZZT010000260.1 GCA_021797415.1 Bacillota bacterium | reverse complement strand
TTCCCAACCGGGCGCTTCGCGTCCCGGCACGTCGCCTTGCAGCAGCGGATCCTCCGTCCGGGCCATCCACCGCGCCGCGCGGTCGCGCAGTTCTCCCAGCACCGCCGCATACTTCGGCTTTGCCGCGACATTCACGCGTTCCAGTGGATCGTTTGCCAGATCGTACAGTTCCTCTTGCGGACACTCTTTTGCGTAATATGTTTCGCGCACCGCCCGCCCCGCCAGTCCCATGTGGATGTCCAGCGGGATGTAGACCGCCGGGCCGCGCGCAAAATGCCGGATGTACTTGTGTTCCCGCGTCCGCACTCCCCGCACGGGATTGTAGGCGTCGTGCCACGTCAATTCGGCGAACAGGTGATCGCGGTGCTCCCCTGGTTCACCGAGCAGCGCGCCGGCAAAACTGCGGCCGTCGATCCCTTCCGGAACCTCCGCCCCGGCCAGTTCGCACAGCGTGGGGAATAAGTCGACATTGCTGATCATCTCCGACCGCGCCTGACCCGGCTTCACGCGCCCGCTCCACCTCATGAGCAGCGCCGTCTCCAGCCCCGGATCGAACAGCGTGCCTTTGGCGCGCGGAAAGGCGATGCCGTGGTCGGTGGTGTAGATGACCAGCGTATTTTCCGCCAGACCGAGCCGGTCCACCGCCGCAACAATCCGGGCCACTCCCTCGTCAAGCTGCCGGGCGGCGTGGGCAAACTGTCCCATCTCGCGGCGGATGTCCGGATCGTCCGGCAGATAGGGCGGCGCGGCGCGTTCCCCGACCCGTTCCGCCCCCGGCACGCGGTCAAACGGGCGGTGCGTCTCCCAGAACCCGACGGCCAGGTAAAACGGCGTTTCCCCGTCCTGCGCCAGCGCCTCCAGTTCACGAACGGCCGATTCGCCCACCTCCGGAGCGCTGTTTCGCCCTTTTTCCGGCTTGACCACACGCTGATAGCCGTGTCGGCGGTCCTCCTCAATCCCTTCATGTTGAATGCCGACCAGTGTCGTGCGATAGCCGGCTTCCGCCAGGCGCTCCGGCAGCTTCGGCAGTTCGGCCGGCATCGACCAGCCGATGTGCGCCAGCCCCATCATGCCGTTGCGGTGCGGAACCATCCCGGTGGCGATTCCGGAACGGCTGGGGCTGCACTGGGGAGCGCAGCAAAACGCTTGGTCAAAGCGAATGCCCTGCGCCGCCAGCCGATCCAGCGCCGGCGTATCGACGTCTCTCCCGTAACATCCAAGCTGTCTTCCCGTGTCGTGCGAGATCATGAAAATGATGTTCGGTCTGCGCTCCATATCCCCACTCCTGTCCAGTAAATATCTCCCGCCGGCCGTCATTACCTCCTTTGCTCCTGCTCAGACACCGCTTCGCTAAACTCGCGACGGGCAAAGGAGGTAATGACGGCACAGAGAACTTGCAGACTGCCCTGTTGCGGAACTGCCGGCATCATTATACCCCGGGGAGCCGTTCGGGCGGCGCCGTTTTCCCGTACACGGGTCTGGCGCCTCCCGCGGGAGCGACAAAGCGCACCCCGTTTGCGATCACACGCTGGATGTCCGTTTGATGGTACGTCGGATAGGTTTCATGCCCCGGCCGGAAATAGAAGATTTTCCCCCGCCCGCGGCGAAATGTGCAGCCGCTGCGAAAGACCTCTCCCCCCGCAAACCAACTGACAAACACCAGTTCGTCCGGCGCCGGAATGTCAAAGTGTTCGCCGTACATCTCTTCATGCGCGAGATCGAGCCACGGGCCGACCCCCTCGACGATCGGATGGGACGGATCGACCACCCACAGTCGCTCGTTCTCCCCCGCTTCACGCCACTTCAAACGGCAACTGGTGCCCATCAGCCGCTGGAACACCTTGGACATGTGGCCGGAATGCAGCACGATCAGTCCCATCCCGTCCAGCACCCGCGCGACGACCGCCTGCACGACCTCATCCGCCACTTCCTTGTGCGCGACATGTCCCCACCAGAGCAGCACATCCGTATTGTCCAGCACATCCTGGGGCAGCCCGTGGCGCGGTTCGTCCAGCGTCGCCGTGCGCACGTCAAATCCGCTTTCCCGCAGCGGCGCGGCCAGCGCCTCGTGGATTCCGAGCGGATAGACCTGCTGCACTTTTTCTTGTTTTCTTTCATGGCGAAATTCGTTCCACACCGTGACGCGTATGGGATTGGCCATATTTCGTCCCTCCTTGGGCGCCGTGCTTTTGACTTTCCGCACTGCAGGATGTCTCTCTTACAGTGGTTGTTCAAAAAGGGGATGACGACGCCCCAGCAAACCTTGTCCATGGCGCGAAACTCGCCGGGAACAGGGCAGGGCGCCGGCCCTGCAAATTTTCATCCAGGGGCGCAAGCAAGGATCGACTGCAAAAGACAGACAACTCACATCCCCCCAAGCATCCCATTTCGAACCGGCGTCTGGTGACCACTCATCCTTTGATGGCGCCCGCAGCGCTCCCCAACCCGCCTCCAATGCGGTGCTGAAACAGCAGGAACAGCATCGTGGCCGGAAGCGACCCGACCAGGGCCCCCGCAAATAAAGCCCCGATATCAGGCACGCCCGTCTGCCCTTCATACGCGGAGAACAGACCGACGGTAAACGGAAACAGCGACGCGTTGGACAACAGCGTCAACGCGACGACAAAATCGAGCCAACTGCCGATGAAAGTGAGGATCCCCGAGGCGACGACGCCAGGAATCGACATGGGCATCATGATTCTCCAGGCGATCGTCATTTCACCGGCGCCATCAATGCGCGCCGCCTCTATCAGCTCGTGCGGAACGGTATCAAATGTGCCCTTCAAGATCCAAATGCTGAGGGGAATCCCCCCCGCGGCATAAACCAGAATCACACCCTGATAGGAGTTGAGCAGATGGAAAGTCTGAAGCATCAAATAGAGAGGAATGAGAGTCGTCAAGCCTGGAATCATCCGGCTGAACAACATTCCGATCATAAAGGCGCCGCGCCCGCGAAAACGGAAGTGGGATAGGCTGTATCCGGCCGGGACGGCAATTGCCAATGACAGCGCAACGGCCCCCAAAGAGAAAATCGCACTATTCACCAATTCTCTCAGAATTCCCGTATAAATAACGGCCGTCACAAAATTGTCCAGTGTAAATCCGCTCGGCGCAATGACTGGGGGGGTGTGGTACAAATCTTTCACTGGCTCAAAAGCCACCAGCACAATGTAGAGAACCGGAAATAAGAACACGGCCGCCAGCACGATCAGAATCACCAAAGCGGCATGTCGGTTGATTCCGCTCACGTTGCACCGCCCTCCAGAAAAGTTCTCGGCTTCAACACAAGAATGTACACCGCGGTGATCACCATATTCACCAACAGCAGAATGACGCCCGCCGCAGCACCGAGTCCGAAAGACAGACCGCTGAAGGCGTCCTTGTACATCACCACCCCGATCACGTCTGTGGCTCCCAAAGGGCCGCCGCCAGTCATGACGTAGATCATGGCGAATCCGCCCACAGCGCCAAGAGAAGTTAGAACGGTGACCAAAAAGATCATAAAACGGATGCCTGGAAACGTGACGTATCGAAACTGCGCGAGGGCGCCGGCACCATCAATCATGACGGCGTCGTACAATTCATGCGGGATTCCCTGGAGGGCCGCATCAAACAACAAATAGGCAAACCCCAGCCCCACCCACGCACTGGCGACGACGACAACCATCATGGGGTGGTTCAACAACCAATCCTGCGCAGGCAACCCCATCTGAGTCAGAGCATAGTTCAGAATGCCAAAATGATCGCTAAAAATTTGCAACCACAGAACAGACGCCACCACACCCGTCAACGTATGAGGAATCAGGAGGATACTGCGCAACCATTTCTGGCCCCAGAGATCTTTTGTGTTTAACAAAAGAGCAAAAATCAAACCGCCGAACACTTGAACAATGGTATTGGTCACCACAAATACTGCGGTGATCTCCAGACTCGCCCATAGTTCACCACTGTCAATCAGATTGGCGTAATTTTGCAGTCCAATGAAATGAGGCGGAGGCCCCAATAAAACGTAGGATTGGAAACTAAGCCAAATCGAATCAAAGAACGGGTAAGCAATAAAAACCAACACCATCGCCAATCCCGGAGCCAAAAAGAAGACTCCGGGATTGATGCGAAAGCGGGCCGCTCCAGAAGATAACCTCGTTTGCTTTGACAAGGGTTTCGCTTCATTCGGCGACAATCTGATCAATGGAGAATCCCGCCTCTGTGCATGATATGCCTTCGTTCAACAACAGACGTTACTGCAACAGAAGTTACTGCAACAGAAGTTATTGCAGACCCGTCTCATTTTCCAATGTAAATTTCGCCTGCTGCGCAGCCTGCGCCGGTGATATGTTGCCAAAGACAGCTTCTTCGACCAACTTCCCGACCGCCGTTTGCACGGAAGCCCCATAAGTAAACGACAAACTCTGTCGCGCAAACTGCATGTTATGACCAATGGTGCTGCGAATAAAAGCGATTTCAGGAGCGGGACCGACCATATCCGGAATCTCCGAAGCCTGCGAAGGAAATTGAACGGAAGGAGCCGCCTTAATTCCATCCTTCGCGATCATTGCCCTTTGGGCCGCCGCTTCCTCGCGGACAATCGGAGGCGTCAGGGACAATTCCACGATCTGCGCCGCCAATTTATCCACCGGAGATTTGGCGATCATCAAATTATTCGCACCCGTTGTGGAAGTTACGGTTGTAGAATGCGCATTCATGCGCGGGAAAGGAATCCACTGGAATTCCGTTTTCATTTGTTGATTGGACAGATTGGCATCCTGCTGCAAGGCGATATACTGCCATGTGCCCCCGATCATCATGGGAATCTTCCCAGTTGCCAACAGGGCGGTTGCCGTCGTTGCGTCGGTGGTCAAAGCAAGACGCGGCAGCAGATTCTGTGTCGCCAGACTGCGCAGGAATGTCAGTGCCTTGATCACAGGCGATGAGTCAACGGTTACTTTATTCTGATACACGATATGGCCGCCGGCCGCGTAAATAAAACCCAGCCCTTCATAACCGGTCTGCATTGGCTGCGTGGCCGTCGCCGCCAACATGAAGGAAGCATCCAGTTGGTACTCTTTCGTAATTTTGGGTTGATGGAAATACTGAGCATCGTGCAGCAGAGCAGCCCATGTGTTAGGCAACGGCAAATGCGCCTTGGCAAACCAATCCTTGCGAAACCAAAGACCGTCTATGCCCCCGCTTTGCGTGGGGATCGCGTACAGGTTCCCGTTAAAGACAGGCATCTGCGCACGAAGAGGGGCAAAAAAATACTTGTCATACACATTGTGAACCCATGTCGGCGTCAGTTGGTTGATCGCCGCCAGATAGCCGCCGCGGGCCTCCGGATAGGGCCAGCCCGCCGCGCCATAGGCGATATCCGGAGGATTATTCCCAACGAATGCTGTGTTCAATTTTGCAAGAAAGGCAGAAAATGGTATAGCTTGGTTGATATTGAGTTTCACCGGTTGGGTTGGATGCTGCTTGTTCCAGAGAGCCGCAGCGAACTGCAGAGGGCTCTCGACGACCGGTGTACCAGGATTGGGAGCGGGCAACCACACCGTGATGACTGCAGGCGTTGCAGCAGTTGCCGCAAAGATCTGACTATTGATTCCACTGACAGCAACTGCAGCAGCACTTCCCGCCATCAAGGCAAGATAGAGTTTTCGCCGCATTTTTGATTTCCCCCTATATATCTTCTTTCAGTTTCAGTTTTTTTCACGAATCCGTCTTGCGGTTACAAACCTCCCAGTGAAAACATCAATTCCTCCCTCCTAAAGAAAACGTTTGCACGGAAAAGTAAAACTGACTAGATTGATTACTATAATAAAACAAATTTTTTGCTTGTCAACCCTGTTTTCCCTCAGCATCTGTTCAATCCAGTTTCGCAACGAAACCGTCCCGCGACGAAAGTCGTTCTCATCGATTGACGACGACGGGAAGGGGCGGCCTATCGGACCGCCCGCATCAGCGCCTGCAGTTCCCTTCGTCTCCCAGGAAGGTCGGCGGCCAGATTCCGCGCTTCTTCCGGATCATCGAGAAGGTCGTACAGTTCGAATCCTTCATTGTAGTTTTCGATCCCCTTGTAGTGGTTGTTCAAAAAGTGGGCAGAACTCCCCGGCGCATTGCCGCGTCATCGCCAGAAATGCTCCCTCACGTACCCGAAAACGTACGCTCGGGGACATGGGATAAACCCAATTCCGGCAGGCGTGTTACAGTACATTTCGTGTCCGATTAGAGCATCGGACACTAAATGCGGAACCATTGCGCCTGCAAAGAGGACCTTATCCCATGTCCCATTGCACTGCGCAAATCTTACCTGCCCACTTTTTGAACAGACTCTTGTACCTGCCGCCAAAGACCATCCTGCAGTTGCGCAGTTCGCTGAACTGCCACGGGGCGTGCTCCCGGCGCTCTCCCGGCCAGCTCCGGCACAAGAGAGCGACCGTCCAGAAAATTGCGCGATTCACCCCAAAATATTCTGCATCCGTTCGCGCATCCACGCCTCCATCTCTGTGGGCGAAAAGGTCGCCCCCGCCTCCGGGGCGGTCACGGGCGCTCCGTGCACATCCTGGTAATCGGGCGCCGGCGCGCCAAACAGGACGGTTTCCGCCAGGTGTTCTTTCAGCGCGTCGATCTCGGGTGCGCGCTCCGGATCGCCGTACAGGTTGTCCCATTCGAGCGGATCGCGCTCCAGATCCACATACACTGACCGCTGCCTGTCCCGCGTGAGCATGAGCTTGCGGTTCTTGGTGCGGATCATGTACTGCCGGCCCCTGTGTTCCTCGGCAAAGATGAACTCGCGCTCTACGCCGTCTTGCGCGAGGTCCAGCCCCTGTGAATCCGGCAGCTCCGCCGCCCCGGCCGCCGCCAGCACCGTCCGGCCGATGTCGATATGGCTGACAAGGCCCGCATGCCGCTCTCCGGCCCGGCGCGCTCCCGGAAACTTGACGATCAGCGGCACCTTCACGACCGGATCGTACATGTAATTCTGCTTGAGCAGCAGGTGATGGAATCCCATGTACTCGCCGTGGTCGCCGGTGAAAATAATCAGGGTGTCGTCGTACAACCCTTTTTCGACGAGCCGCCCGATCAGTTTCCCGACATAGTGGTCGATGTGGGAGATCGCCGCATAGTAGTGCGCCATGACGCGCCGCAGCACGCCTTCCGAGAGGGTCCGGTTGTCAAAGTAGCCACGGTGCATCGCGAAATCGCGGTCCGGCAACTCCGGCGTAAAGCCCGGCAGCAGCGTGAGCCGTTCGGGATCGTACATGCCGCTCCACGAAGCGGGCGGGTCGAACGGGTGATGCGGCTTGATAAAACTCGCCAGGAGAAAATTGCCGCCGCCCTCCCAGCGCTCCACCTCGTCCAGCGCCCGCCGGCCAATCCAGGCCGTGGAGTGATGCTCTTCGGCGAGGTTGGACTCCATCGCGCCGAAGGACCGCCAGTACGACTCCGGAGCCTTGCCGCGATATTCCGACCGCTGGTCCATGATGTCCACGGCGTCGAGCAGATCCAGGTCGCGCAAATAGGCGTGGTAATCGTCCGCAAAACGCCCCGGCCCATCCTGTTCCGCCAATTGCATCCGTTCAAATCCGACATCCAGGCGCGTCGGGGTGAGATGCATTTTCCCGACCGCCGCAGTGTGATAGCCGCGATCCCGCAACCGCTTGGGAAACGTCGGGAGTTGCGGCGGGATGGTCGACCGGTTTCCCCACCCGAGGTGCTGATGGGGATAGAGTCCTGTCAGGACCGAATAGCGCGCGGGCGTGCACAGCGGCGAAGCGCAAAAACAGTTCTCGAAGAGCACACCCTGCTCCGCCAGGCCGTCCAGGTGCGGTGTCTTCACATCCGGATTCCCGGCCCCCCCGAGACAATCAAAGCGATGCCGATCGGCCATGATGAGCAAAATATTGGGTGTTTTTTCCGCCATGTGTCACCGCCTCATTTCGTTGATAGGATTACCATTCCGTCCTTTCCAGAATCTGCAGCGCCTCCATGACGGCCGCCGGATGCGTGTGCTGTATTTCGTGTCCCGCGCCGGCAAGCAGGATGTGCCGGCTGTGCGGCGCCGCCCGGTGAAGATACTGGCCGTGTTCGTCCGAAGCCAGAAGCTGGTCGCGGTCTCCCTCCACGATCACGGCGGGAACCTGCAGTGTCCGGTATCTCTCCGTCAAAGCGGGAAGCGCGCGGGCAGCCGCGATATTGTCCTGGGCAATGGCCGCCAACTGACCGGGGCGCGTCCACTGTAGCAACGCCTCTTCCAGGTAGTCCTCGGGCACCGGATCAGGAAAGAAGGCTTTTCGCAGCGAAGTCGCCACCTGCCTTCGCGCGGTATTTGTAACAATACCCATATGTAGCCACCTCTTTGCAACTGGGGAATCAAGCAATCGATCCAATGGATTTATTGAAATCGGCGCGACCAAAGGGGCCAGGAGAGCGATGCCGGCCACCTGTCCCGGATCGGACAAAGCGTACGCCAAGGCCAGAGCGCCGCTCCAGGAGTGCGCGACAAGATAGGGCCGAACCACAGAAAGCGATTCCAGCGTGAGATGGAGCCACCTCACGTGGTCGTCAAGCGTCATCCGGACGGTGGGCCGCTCGCTCTCGCCGTGGCCGGGCCGCTCCAGGATCCAGCCGCGATAGCGCCGGCCGAGGAGAGGCAGAGAGCCGGAGAAGTCGCGGGCAAATCCGGCGTTCCCGTGCAGCAGCACCACATCGTGGCCGTCTCCCGCGCAGATGGCGCGAGTGCGAAACTCGCCTGCATGAACGTACTGCGAGTCAGGGATCATCTTGGACAACTCAAGCCCCCTCACCGGCAAAACGATGCCAGGCAGCGTCCCTGTCGTTCCAGTCGGCGGCTCCAACGCATCGGGCTTCTGGTACGTGGATGGCAAAACGATGCCAGGCAGCGTCCCCGTCGTTCCAGCGCCTGATTCCATCGTACCGGACATCCACACCGCTGTCCACACAGCCCGCCTATTTTTTCATCACAAGCCAGACACTGGCCAGAATGACGGCCAACCCGGCGGCAATGTGCAGCGACACGGCTTCTCCCAAGAACAGCGCCCCCCAAAGAACGCCGAAAACCGGAACCAGGAATGTGACGCTCAGTGTCTTCACCGGACCGACACTCCGAATGAGGGAAAAGTACAGCAGATAGGCAACGGCGGTGCACAGCACCGCGAGACTGAGCACCGCCAGAACAACTGTGGACGACGGAAAAACAGTCGGGACCGTCGCAACGGCAAAAGGAAGCATGACCGCACTGGCGCCCAACTGCTGGCCGACGGCCATATCCATCAATCCCGCTCCTTTGAAGGCACTGGAAGCATACATCCCGGCAACCGCGTACGAGACCGCAGCCAGCAGAGAAAACAGCGCCGGAACCAGTATGGAATGCTCGCCGCTGTGCGGTGCCCAACCGACCAGCACCGCCACACCCGCCAGGCCAAGCACAAGGCCGGAGATCTTCTTCCAGGTCAGACGCTCCCCGGTCCACACCCTTGCGGACAGAGCCGCGAAAAGAGGGGTGGTCGCGTTCAGGATGGCCGCCACACTGGCCGGCAGGCGCAGTTCCGCCGCAGAAATGAGCGTGAACGGGACGGCCGCGTTCAGCAGGCCGAGCAGAAGATAAGGTTTCCACTTTTTCAGCACATCGAGCCGCCGGCGCCGGATCCAAACATAGAGCAGGAGAGCGCCGCTTGCGATCGACACGCGAAGGAAAATCAGCACAAAGGGGCCCAGAGCGGGGGCGCCAAGCCGCATGAACAGAAAGGATGCGCCCCAAAGTGCGGCCAGGCTGAACAACAGGAGAACATCTTTCGGCTTCATCGCCATGCTCCTCTCGAACCCTGTCGACAGGCCACTCTCGACAGGATAAAAATCTACTGGACCGCCGTCGCGTGCCAAACCAGTGGTGGGATGATGGAGGGGTTCGGGCAGTAACGGAACGAAAAATGCATTAGGCAGACGTTGTACACCATACACCGACAAGTAGTCAATCGTTAGTGCACTAACGGGCTGACTCGCGATTTAACCTAATCTTCTGTCGAATTTCCGGTAATACGGCCGGGAGCTAGGGGACATGTGATAAAGTCGCCTGCCGAAATTTGGTTTATCACATGTCCCCTAGACGTACCAAGCAATCAACCCGAATAAGCGAGTGCGAAGTAGCGATTACAAGAGGTTGTTCAAAAAGGGAAGTTCAGCAGTCACCGGCAGACGGTCGAACAACCCGAGAAGTGCTGTCAGAGCGGTGGAAGGCAGCCGTGATTTGTTCCAGATTACGGACGTGGGGATTTTGCCGTGAACGTCGTCGATTGGCTGCCACTGCACCGGAATACGGGTGGATAACGGCTTAACCACGGCTAGTGGCAAGCATGTGACGCCCAGTCCCCCCGCCACTAATTGCAAAATCGCCTCGAC
>JAJZZT010000325.1 GCA_021797415.1 Bacillota bacterium | reverse complement strand
GGCTCACGATGCGCACGAGCAGCAGCAGCGCAAACCCGACCGCCGCGCCGGTCAGATAGGACGACAGTCCGAGCGGGTGAAAAAAGGCGCGGGCAACCATGAGCGCGGCCGTGGCCGGCAGCAGGATGGCGTCCGGCAGCCTGTGGTAGGCAAAATCGGCCGCGGACAGCATGGCGAACACGCTGACGCAAAACGCTCCGATGATAAACTCAACGCTGGCGCCGTAGTGCAGCCATTCGAGCAGGAGAAACGCCGCCGTCATCAGCTCGACGAGCGGATAGGCAAAGGGGATTCCCTCCTTGCACCACCGGCAGCGTCCGCGCAGCGCGAGCCACGACAGCACGGGCACGAGGTCCAGCCAGCGCAGTCGCGCGCCGCATGCATCACAATGCGAAGGGGGAGCCGCAACCGACTCCCCTTTTGGAACACGCGTCCCCACCAGATTGTAGAACGAGCCAAGCAGCAGCCCGTAGACCGCGATGAGAATGCCGTACAGCCAGTGCGTGCTCACGTTGCTCTCACAGCCTAGTTGTCGGAGTAGGTGAGATTGTTCGGATTAAGCTTTGGCGATGACGATGATGATGACGATGATAACGACAAGGAAGTCGGTAGCTGTGACGGTGTTGTAGTAGAACTCTTGTAGACCGTCGGACCCGCTGCAATCGGATTCCCATTAGAACTTATACCGCCGGACGCGTAAATGAATCCGGTGTTCGAACTGGGTTTCGACTCCGAAGTGGATGTTGTTCCGCTACCGAACGTAACAGGCGAACCGTCGCCAGAGATCAATACATATCCTGTAATCGGCTTGCTCGTCGCGGATGGCACGGGAGCGTAGTAAATCGGATTGCCCCACGAATCGTTCTCAGGAAATCCCGTGGTAAGATACGGCCCATACTGCTGTCCTGATTGATTCAGCTGCCCCTGCGAATTCGTCTGCTGGTCGAGCGCTGTCAAACTGGAAGGATACTGTCCATGGTCGGCCGCGTAGCGCTGCAGGGCCTGCTGCAGCGTTCCCAGGTTGGTCTCCGTCGTGTTCACCTTCGCCTGGCTGATCGCGCCTGTCACCACGGGGATCGCGACCGCCGCGATGATGCCCAGGATGACGACCACCGCCATCAACTCGATCAGCGTTACGCCCTCATCGTCCCGCCACTGCACCGCGATCTGTTTTGCCAATCTAAAGTTGTCAAATCTATTTTGCAACCAATCCCTCACCCTTATCCCCCTCTGATAACAATGGCGTGACGCCCGAATGAACGGCGTCTCCCCTGCTGTTCAACCCCGTCACTTGAACACTTCCATATTATACTGTAACTCTCGTCAGCCGCAATAGTTAAATGTGGCTGAACACCCGGTTCAGAAATCTTTTATCCCGACTGTTGGCGCAATGCCGCCGCCTCAGTGCAGTTGCTGGATCAGCGTGAACGACGGAAGCAGGACCGCAAGCACGATCGTGCCGACGATCACGGCGAGCAGGATGATCATGAGCGGTTCCAGGAGCGATTTCAGCCGGTCCGCGTTGGCCTCGACCTCCGCCTCATAAAAATCGGCGATCTTCTCAAGCATGAGATCGAGATTGCCGGACTGTTCGCCGATCGCGATCATCTGCGACACCAGTGGCGGGAAGAGCTTGTTGTGGACAAACGGCGCGGCGAGCGAACGCCCCTCCTGGAGACTGGCCGCCGACTCCTGCAGGGTGTCCGCCACGACGCGGTTGTCGACGATCTCGCCGGTGATGTTCAACCCCTCAAGTACAGGCACCGCACTCGCGAACAGAGAACTCATCGTGCGCGTCATGCGCGCCACCACCGCCTTCTGCGCAAGCTGTCCGAAAATCGGCAGCCGCAGCAACAGAAGGTGCTTGAAGCGTTGGTAGCGGCGCACGCGGCGTTTCAGGATTCTGTCGAGCGCGGCAGCGCCGAGCGCAACCGCCAGGATCAGCCACCAGAACGACGCGAAGGCACCGCTGACAAAGAGCACGACGCGCGTGGGAAGAGGCAATTGTGCGTGATAGAACGCGAAAATCGACGTGAATGTCGGGACGATCCGCACGAGCAAAAAGACCGTCACCAGAATGGACACACTGCCCAGTACCGCAGGATACGCCAGCGCGGATTTGATCTTCTCGCGCGTGTAGTATTCCTTTTCAAAATGGCGCGCCGCCCGGTCAAGCGCTTCATCCAGCGTGCCGCCGACCTCGCCGGCGTGGACCATATTGGTGAAAATGGGGGGAAAAATGTCCTGTTGCGCCCTCGCGGCCTCCGACAGTTGATGCCCGTCGGCCAGTTCGGCCGCCACTTTCTGCAGTGCGGTGCGAAGCGGCTTGGACGTGCTCTGGCCTGTCATGACGCGGATGCTGTCCAGCAGGGTGACGCCGGCGCGGATCAGGGTGGCGAGCTGACGGCAGAAGACGGCGAACTCCTGCGCGCCGACTTTCTTGCCAAAGTAGATCTCCTTTTTCCACCACGCCTCGCGCTTTGCCGGTTCCAGCGCCATCACGTACAGTCCCGTCCCGCGCAGCGCCTGCTCGGCGCTTTCTGCGTCGCGCGCCTTGATCATCCCGCGCTTCGTCCGGCCGCGCGCGTTGATCGCTCTGTAGCGAAATTCCGCCACATTGCCGCCTCCCCTCCCCGTCACACGTTGTACACCGCGCTCGACCATTCCGCCGCGTGTTGCCTGTATTGCGCCTCGCTGATACGGCGCGCCTGCCACAATTCGCGCAGGGCCATCTCCATGGTCTGCATGCCGAAAGCCTTCCCGGTCTGCATGGCCGTGCGGATCTGGTGCACCTTCTCCGTGCGCACCAGATTGGCGACGGCCGGCGTGTTGACCAGCACTTCCGCAAGCGCGACGCGGGAGCGACCGTCGGCGCTTTGCAGGAGGCGTTGCGACAGAATGCCGAGCAGCACGCTGGCGAGCTGGAAACGGATCTGCTGCTGCTGGCCGGGCGGGAAGACATCGATCACGCGGTCGATCGACTGGGGCGCATCCGGCGTGTGCAGCGTCGTAAGAACGAGATGGCCCGTCTCGGCCGCCGTGATCGCCGTCGTGATCGTCTCCAGGTCACGCATCTCGCCCACGAGCAGCACATCCGGGTCCTGCCGCAGCGCCGCGCGCAGTCCGGTGGCGAACGACTGCGTGTCCGAGCCGATCTCGCGCTGGTCGACGACGGACTGTTCATGTCTGTGCAGGTATTCGATCGGATCCTCCAGCGTGATGATATGCCGCTTTTGATTGTGGTTGATGTAATCGATCAATGACGCCAGTGTGGTGGATTTGCCGCTGCCCGTCGGGCCTGTCACGAGCAGCAGTCCCCGCTCCCTATCGGCGAAGCTGCGCACCGCCGCCGGAAGCCCCAGTTGCGCAAAATCCGGCACGCGCGCAGGGACGATCCGCACCGCGAGACTGTAGCAGCCGCGCTGCCGAAAGGCGTTCACGCGAAAGCGCGAGACGCCGGGCAGGCTGTAGGACAGGTCGTACTCCCCGCGTTCCTGGAGGGTCGCCCACTGCGGATCGGTCAGTACATCGCGCACCATGTTCTCGGCGTCCTGCGCCGCGAGCGGATCGCCGGACAGCGTCCGCAGTTCCCCCGTCACGCGCAGGATGGGAGGCAAACCCACACTCACGTGCAGATCAGACGCCCTCTCTTGCACTGCGTATTTCAACAATTCCACGATGGATGTCTGCATTTTTGCGCTCACTCTCTCCCCGCCACCCGCACCACTTCCGCAAGACTCGTCAGACCGTTCGCCGCCTTTTCCAATCCGTCTGCCAGCAGACTGGAGAAACCGTGGCGCGAGGCATGCGTCCGCAGTTCTTCTTCCGGCGCTCCGCCTAGGATCAGGCGGCGGAGCGGTTCGTCCACTTTCACCAGTTCGTGCACGGCCAACCGTCCGCGATAGCCGGTCTGCGCACAGGCGCCGCAGCCTGCGCCGATTGAAAAGCGCGCCACGTTCTCCCGCGCCGCGTCCGCGCGCCATTCCCGGCGGATCCACTCCCACTCCGCGTCTTTTGGAACGTACGGACGGCGGCACTCCGGACAGATCTGGCGCACAAGCCTTTGGGCGATCACGCCGTTTAGAGCGGACGCCACCAGAAACGGCTCGATGCCCATGTCGACCAGGCGGGCGATCGATTCCACCGCGCCGGATGTATGCATGGTGGAAAAGACGAGATGGCCCGTCAGGGCGGCGCGCGTCGCGATCTCCGCCGTCTCCCTGTCGCGGATCTCGCCCACCATGATGATGTCCGGATCCTGCCGCAGGATGGAACGCAATCCCGTGGAAAACGTCAAACCGGTGGCCGTGTTGACCGCCACCTGGTTGACTCCCTGCAATTGGTACTCGACGGGGTCCTCGATCGTGACGATGTTGACGGCGGGCGTGTTGGACTCCGCCAGCGCCGCGTACAGGGTCGATGTCTTGCCGCTTCCCGTCGGACCCGTGACGAGCACCATGCCGGAGGACGCCGCCAACATCCCGCGCAAATGGCGCAGGTTGGCCGGCAGAAAGGACAGATTGTCCAGCCGCTTCACGCCTGTCCTGCGGTCGAGGATGCGCAGGACCACCTTTTCGCCGTGCATCGTCGGCAGCGTCGCCACCCGCACATCGATCTCGCGGCCGTCTACCGCTGTGCGGAACCGGCCATCCTGGGGCAGCCGGCGTTCGGCGATGTCGAGTCCGGAAATGATCTTGATGCGCGCGGTCACCATGCTCTGCAGGTGTTTTGGCAGCGTCTGTTCCGCGCGCAGGACCCCGTCCACGCGAAACCGCACCTGCACGTGGGCGGGAGCCGCGTCGAAGTGGACATCGCTCGCGCGGTTCTTGACCGCCTGCGCCAGAATCTGATTCACAAGACGCACGATTGGCGAATCGTCGTCGACCAGTTCCGCGTCCGTCGATTCCGGTGTATTGTGCGAAGCGGCGGACTGCAGCGCCTCCTCCAGCGATTCTTTCATGCCGTAGTAGCGTTCGATGAAGGCGCGCAATTCTTCCTTGGCGGCGATGGCGGGCTGGATGGGAAACCCGGTCGACATGCGCAGGTCGTCGATGGCGTAGTAATCCAGCGGATCGGCCATCGCGACGACCAGGTGATGGCGCTCCTGGCGCAGCGGCAGCACGAGGTAGCGCCGCGCCAGGTGGTCGGGGACGAGCGCGAGAATCGACGGATCGAGCTTCTGCTTGACAATGCTGACGTGCGGAATGCCGAGCTGAAATTCAAGCACTTCGATCAACTGCTTCTCGCTGATCATTCCGCGGTTGATCAGGATGTCGCCCAGGCGTTCTTTTGTCTGTTCCTGGATGCGCAGCGCGTCCTGCAGTTGTTCGGCAGTGAGGATGCCCGCTTCGTACAGCAGGTCGCCGATCCGCTTCCTTGCCATCATGCGCTCTCTCCCCGACACGCTGTCTTGAAAATGTCTTCTGCCAGTCTTCTTCTGCCAGTCGTCGTCATGCCCTTTGCTCCTGCTCAGACACCGCTATCGCAAAACTTGCGACGGGCAAAGGGCATGACGACGGCCCGGCGAACCTGCGGACTGCCCCGGCGCAAAGCTCGCCGGGCTACGCTCCCGCCTGCTCCTGCGGTTCATGGCCGGGCAAATCCGTCAGCACGATCAGTTCGCGTCCGTCGCGATTCCATACGCGCTGCGCCGTCTCTCCGACGGTTTCGATCGCCTGATCGTCCACTTCCACGATATCGAGCGCCGCGTCGACCAAAAATCCACTGCCGTGCGTCACAAGCAGGCGGGCGTCGTCGGTGACACCCGTCTCCTTTTCGCCGAGCAGGCGGCGGAGATCCTGCACCGCGATCACGCTGCCCCGCAGGTTCGTCACGCCAAGAATATGCGCCGCCACTCCTGGAACGGGGCGGATGGGCAGCACGCGCTCAATGCTTTGCACCTGTTGAACCGGAATCCCATATCGACCGTCGCCCGCTTGGACCACCACGATTTTCACCTTTCGTCCCCCTTCCAGTATGTTTGCCGTCAAAATGCCGCCGGATCCAGGATGAGCGCCACCTGCCCGTCTCCGAGAATCGTCGTCCCGCCGATGTGCGCATGGTTTTTCATCACCTTTGGCAAAGGCTTGACAACCACCTCCCGCTGCCCTGTGACAGCGTCTACGATCAACGCCACCTGGCCTTTGCCGCGGCTGAGAATCAGCGCATACCCGCGTTCTTCGGCCCCCGGAAGGCCAAAGACAAGGCGGGTCCGTGCCACCGCCGTCGTCTTGTCGCGCCAGGTGATCACTTCCTGCGCGCCGACCCATGTGGTCGGCGGTTCCGTCTGAATCTCTTCCACCGCCGTCAGCGGCACCGCAAACGGCTGACCGTCAACCTGCACCATGATCGACGGCAAGAGCGCGAGGGTCACGGGCAGAATGACGGTGAACCGTGTGCCCGCGCCCGGCGTGCTTTCAATCTCCACCTTGCCGGAGAGCGACTGGATTTTTGCCTGCACCGCGTCAAGGCCCACCCCGCGCCCCGAGAGGTCGGACACGCGTTCGGCCGTCGAGAAGCCGGGCGCGAACAGAAGCTGATAGACCTGCTGGTCCGTGGGTTCTTCGCCGTTTTTGACCAGACCCCGCTCCCGCGCCTTGCGCAGCACCTTCGCGCGGTCGATGCCGCCGCCGTCGTCCTCCACCTCAAGAAAAACGCGGTTTCCGGACGGATACGCGCGCAGCCAGATGTGTCCCTGCGCGGGCTTCCCGCTGCGCCTGCGCGTTTGCGCGTCCTCGACCCCATGGTCCAAAGAGTTGCGCAACAGGTGCATCAGCGGATCCGTGAGTTCCTCGACCACCATGCGATCCAGTTCCGTCTCTTCGCCCGAAACCACAAACGCGATATCCTTGCCGAGCTGCCGCGCCGTGTCGCGCACCATCCGGGGAAAGCGCTGGAATACGCTTGACACAGGGATCATGCGGATCGACATGATCAATTCCTGCAGCTGGTTGACCGCGCGGCTCATGTGCGCCACCGTCTCGTTCAGCCTTTGGTCCTCCAGTTCATCCGCGAGACTCTCAAATCGCGTCTTGTCGATGGCGATCTCGGAGAACAGATTCATGAGCGCGTCGAGCTTGTCCACATCGACCCGCACCGTTGCCGCGAGACGCCGTCCTCCGCCGCCCTTGCGCGCTTCAACGACGTTCGCACCGGATTTGGCCACGCCGCCGTCGACCGTCCACTCGCGCAACTCCACCAACTCAACCTGGGAAACGCTCTCAAGCGCCCGGTGCACCGCCTGCATTGCATCGTGGCTCCAGATCACGAACAGAACGTCCGAACCGAACTTCTCTTCTTCAATATCCTGTATCGGCGGCCATGTGTAAAGCAGGTGGTCCTGCCCGCCGATCGCTTCAAAGACGACGTACATGCGGGCGCTTTTCAACACCGTCGCCGGCTGCAGCCGCACTCCCACTTCGTAGACCCGCATATCCGGCTTCGCAAGCGCGGCGGTCACGACGCTCACCACGTGCGCGTCTTCCGTCAGGCGTCCTCCCGGCAGTACGCCGCGCCGCAGCGGCGCGGCTTCATCCTGCCGCCATTCACGGATGCTCCTGATGATCACTTCATCCGATATGTCCGCAATGGCGCCGCCGATCTCCTCCGCATCACGCTCGTCGGCGATCACGAGCGTGATATCCCCCCGATACTCTCCCTGGTCGAGCACAGCCGCTTCCGGGACCGTGAACAGCAGCCGGTCCTGGTCCAGTTGCCGCAGGATCTGCGCAAAGCGCGCCATCGGCATCACGCAATGATCGGCAAATCCAACGCCGATCTCATACACGCGTTTCCCCTCGGCCATGGCGACTGCGGCCACGCGCCGGGCCACCTCGCGAGAAGGATCGGGCCGCAACGCGCCGGACACCGCATCCTGCGCCGGCTCCGTCGGCGCGGGATCAACCGCGGCGGCAATCTCTTCTTCGGCGTCCGCAACCGGAGTCTCCGGCTCCGCTCCCGTTTCCGCCACCCTGGACAGCAGAGCCTCCAATTCATCCAGCATGGCCAGCAGGGTGTCGACAAACGTCCCGTCCGCGTCCCGTCGGCCGGCCCGCACGTCGTCGAGCAGATTCTCCGCTCTGTGCGTGATCTCTCCCATGCGCATGAAGCCCATCGTCATGGCCATGCCTTTGATCGTGTGCGCCGCGCGGAAGATGGTCGCCAGGATTGCGGGATCCGACTCTTGTTCCAAACGCAGCATGCCGTCCGACCAGGCTTGAAGGTGTTCCCGCGTTTCATCCACAAACATGCCGAGATAATCAGCCACGCGCATCACACCGCTCGTCATGCGTCCGGCCGTCCATCGCCTTTCTGTACACCTTGTCCACAACGACACCACCCTTATCCGGGACGGCAAGTACCCGCCCGGGCATTTCCAACCCAGTCTCTTTTCAGGCCACTCTATAAGAGGTAGTTCAAAAAGTGGGCAGAACTCCCCGGCGCATTGCACTGCGTGGGTCAACCCTGCCCACTTTTTGAACAGGCTCTATAACGACCGCAACATCTCAAACGTGTTTGCACATTAGCAAGGGGAGGCTCAACTCACTTCTCGAATATTGTCCCCACAACACCGTTTTTTGTCAATCCGTCCGGCGGACCATATCCGTCCGCCGGATCCTGTCTTCGCCGTCATGCGCCGCCGGAAAACGAGATGGGACGCGCGCCGAACCGGCGCAGCAAATCCGCCGCGAGCAGTCGTCCCGCAAGGGCGTGCCCCTTGGCGTTCGGATGCCAGCCATCCGCCTGAAACGGCTTGTAGCTCAGGTGATGCTTCCGCAGATACTGCATCATCTCATCATACACATCGCACACCGTGACGTTCGGATTGTGGAAACTGCGGGCCACCTTCATCTCTTCCGCAAAATACAGGTAAGGCACAGCGTGGAACCCGTCGATATAGGCTGCGGCGGTCACGGGCGGCGTCACGACGAGCACTGTGGCGCGCTGTGCCAGCGACGCCCGGATTTCGGCGGCGATATCGGAGCCGAACACCGCCACAGGCGTCTTGTCCACGGCGTCGTTCAGGCCGCCCCAGGAGAGGATGACGAGCGACGGGCGGTACTGTTCGAGTACGGACGTGAACTTGTCGCTCATCTGACCGATGGCCATGCCCGGCACGGCCTTTTTCACAATTGTGTACTGCACGTGGTCATTCACGGACAACGCGCGCATAGCCCGCGCAATATACCCTCCCTGGGTGTCGTCCCAGCCGGCGGCGATCGAACCGCCGAACACCGCCACACGGATCTGCGTCCAGTTTTTGGCGGACGGCGGCAGTGTCGCCGGAACCTGGAGCGGTGGAGACACGGCCTTCTGGACCCGCACAGGCGTGGAGACGGCCGAGTGCCATGCAAAGGCGGCGATGACCGCGACCACACCGATTGCGACCGCCAGAATCCTTTTCAATAAACGTCCTCCCCTCGGTTCTCCTTGTCCGGAGTATTGTCCAGATGGTATAGTCTTGATGATACACGAAGACGATACTCGATTTCTAATGGCAGGAGGCCGAAACCGCGCGTGGAGTTTTGGAGAAACGCTCTCAACCTGGCGTTTGTCTCGTTGCAAACCGTCACGGCTCTGTTCGGAGCCTATCAGATCGTGTTCTCCGTTTTCGGACTGCTGTACCGGCCGAAGCGGCTTGGCAGTACGGCGGAAAAGCGTTTCGCCGTACTGGTCGCCGCGCACAACGAGGAACGCGTGATTGAACCGCTGTTGGAGAACCTGAAACAACTCGATTACCCGGATGAACTGTACGACATCTACGTGATTGCAGACAACTGCTCCGACCAGACCGCCGAGATCGCCCGCAACCGGGGCGTACAGGTGGCCGAACGGACTACCGAGGCGGACCACGGCAAAGGATATGCCATTCGTTGGATGTTGGAACGGCTCTACCGCTCAGCGCAACAGTACGACGCGGTGGTCATGTTCGATGCGGACAACCTCGTCAGTCCAAACTTTCTGCAGGTGATGAATGACCGCCTGATGGATGGGAAGCGCGTCATCCAGGGATATCTTGACAGCAAAAATCCGTTTGATTCCTGGGTCAGCGTTTCCATGGCCATCTCCTACTGGTACACCAATCGCATGTGGCAGCTTTCACGCCGCGCGCTCGGCCTGTCGTGCGCACTGGGCGGAACGGGTCTGTGCATCGATATGCCGTTGTTGCGCAAACTCGGATGGGACGCCACCGGACTGGCGGAGGATACGGAGTTCGGGGCCAAGTGCGTGGCGCGCGGCATCTACCCCTACTGGGCGCATGAAGCGCGGGTTTACGACGAAAAGCCGATTACGCTTCGCGCTTCTCTGCGACAGCGGCTGCGCTGGATGCAGGGCCATTTCTCGTGCGCGGAGCACTATATGATGCCCCTGGTCAAGAGCAGCCTGCGCGAACGGAATCTGGCCAAGTTTGACGCGGCCGTCTATCTGTTTCAGCCGGCCAGCTTCCTGATCATCTTCCTCACCGGGTTCATGTTGTATCTGCAGGTGTCCGCTCCTCCATCTCTTTCCCTCATCGCCGGAGCGTTGAAGCTCATGCCGACGTGGTTCTGGGTCGTCGTGAACCTGTTCATCATCGTGCAGATGCCTTTGGCTCTCTGGCTTGAACGCGCCAACTGGAGAGCGTATCTCGGCCTGCCGCTGTTCCCCTTTTTCATGATGACCTGGTTTCCCGTCACACTGCTGGCGCTTTTCACCCGGCACAACAAAGTGTGGTCGCACACCAAGCATACGCGGTCTATCTCCATGGACGATCTGGGCACGCACTGATTCCGCCTCCCGCTGCGTTTGGGCTCATTTTGCGCACAGGACCGGGCGAATGCCAAGACGGTTGTGCGATCGCCGGCATAGAGTGCTCTATGCCGTGTTTCGGGAGGTGAAGGAGGCATGGGAGTGT
>JAJZZT010000266.1 GCA_021797415.1 Bacillota bacterium | reverse complement strand
GCATTTCACCGTTCGCAATTGCGGAGTCAACTGATTCAGGCGCAGGGGGCTTACAGTCAGAGAAGCCGCGCGGTCAAATACACCAAACGCGGATTTTTCCTCGAATCGCTGGCTTACTATCACAAGTATGTGTTGCATCCTCTGGTCGATGTCCTGCGGATTATCCACACGCCGTTCCAGCCGGATTGTTTCTTGGTGCACGCGACGAGAGACTTCCCCGCCCATGTGGTGTCAGTTCTTGAAAATCTTTATGGTGTGAGAACCGTGGAGGATGTCGCTGAAAGAATCGAACAGGCTGAAGACCTGTTTGCGAACGCTGTAGCCGAGGCGGAGAAATTATTGCAATAGGGTCGCTTAACGGACATCCGTCTGTGGTTGGGCCGTACGCGCCGCGTCGGCGACCAAGGGTCGGTCGACGAAAGAGACGATCATTAAGGGCCGGTCAATTAAGGGCCGGTTAACTTGACACAGTGCGGTGGCCGAGATATTATCTTGCCGTGACCATGCGGTCACGGCAACCGGCGTCAAGGGGTGGGCAGATGTCCTGCCCATGCGGAGCAGGCGCAGGACAATCCCGGCGACTGCTCTAAGAGGTTGTTCAAAAAGTGGCCAGAACTCCCCGGCGCTGGCGGAGTCATCGCCAGAAATGCTCCCTCACGCACCCAAGAACATGCGCTCGGGGACAAAAGGAGTGAGGCGATGCCATCGCAGCAGTTTTCCAAGCTCCCTGAACAGAGACGGCAGCAGATCATCCGCGCCGGTCTGGAGGAATTCGCCGGGCACGGCTACGAGCTGGCTTCGACCAACCGGATCGCGCAGCGGGCGGACATCTCGAAGGGGGCATTGTTCAAATATTTCCATGACAAGGAGACGCTGTTTCTCCATGTGTGCGACGTGTGCCTGCAGGACTATGTCGCAACAATGCCGCACGGTCCTGTGGATGACCTGTTTGCGTTCATCCGCAGCAGGACGCTGTACAAAATGCGCTTCATGCGTGAGCGGCCGCTCACGTATCAACTGCTGGTGCGCATCGCGAAGGAACCCACGCACCCCGTGTACGCCAGGGCGATGGGTTCGCAGCTTTTGATGGCCCAGCAGTACATGGCCGAGCTGCAGAAGAATCTGCCGCAAGGCGTCCTGCGCGAGGGAGTGGACTGGCGGCACGTGCTGGATCTCGTGACCTGGATTGGCCTCGGTCTGCAGGAGCGGTTCAAGGATTCGTTGCCGGACGCGGTGGACGGCGATTTCGAGCAATCGTACCAATCCATGATCGATGAACTGGATGTGGTCCTCGACATCCTGAAATTCGGCATTTACAGGAAGGAGGAGCATCCGTGATCGTTCTGGACCGCTTGACCAAGGCGTTTTCCAACGGGCGCGGCATCTTCGATCTGTCCTTGCGCGTGGCGCAGGGCGAAGTGTTCGGTTATCTGGGGCCGAACGGGGCGGGAAAGTCCACGACCATCCGCCATCTGATGGGCTTCTTGCGCCCGGATGCCGGTTCGGCGCGGATCAACGGGCTGGACTGTTTTGCGTCCGCCGGCGAAGTCCAGGAACACGTCGGCTATCTGCCGGGGGAAATGGGGTTTTTGGACGGCATGAGCGGCCGGCAGTTCCTTGATCTGCTTGCCGGCATGCGCAGGCTGCGCGATCGCGGGCGACAAAAGAGCCTGGTGGACCGGTTTGAACTGGACGCCAAAACGCCCATCCGCAAAATGTCCAAAGGCATGAAGCAGAAAGTCGGAATTGTCGCGGCATTCATGCACCAACCGGACGTACTCATCCTGGACGAGCCCACGTCCGGTCTCGACCCGCTGATGCAGCGGCGCTTCCTGGAGTTGATCGAGGAGGAGAAGCGCCGGGGCGCGACCATCCTCATGTCCTCGCACGTATTCCCGGAGGTGGAACGCGCCTGCGACCGGGTCGGCATCATCAGGGACGGCCGGCTGGTCGCCGTGCAGGACGTGAAGAGCCTGCGTCAACTGCAGCGCAGGGTTTTCGCGGTGGGAATCGGCGATGCGGCGGATGCGGACAGGCTGAAAGCCGCGGGTTGCCGCGTGGTGGGGCGGCGGGACAACGAACTGGACATCGAGGTGCGGGGCGATTACAACGCGTTCATCAAGGCGTTGGCCGATTGCGATGTTCGGGCGCTGGATGTTCACGAGCAAAGCCTGGAGCAGATTTTTCTTCACTTCTACGGAGCAAAGGAGGCGCACTGACATGAATCGGGCCCTGTTTGTCACCGTTTTGAAGATCAATGCGCGGACTGTCGCGAGTTATCTCATCAGCGTGATCTTTTATCTCTGGTTGTTGATCTGGATCTTTCCGTCATTTGCCGGATCGCAGTCGTTCAACGCCCTGTTGCAAAAAATGCCGCGGGGACTGATGAAAGCGCTCGGCTACTCGGTCGGCACGACGCACCTGGGCGGCTTTCTCGCGGGTGAATTTTACAGCCTGCTGTACCTCGTCATCATGGCGATGTACGTCATCACCACGGCGACGAAGCTGATGGCCCGCTTGATCGACAACGGCTCCATGGCGTACCTGCTGGCGACTCCGGTGTCCCGCGCGCGGGTCGCCCTGACGCAGGCGGCGGTGCTGGTCGGCGGCGTGCTCATCATCGGCCTGTGCGGCACCGTGGGCGCCCTGCTCGGAGCGCGCTGGTTCGCGCATCACGCCGGCATGGACGCGGCTTATTTTGTGCAGATGAACATTGTGGGCACGCTGCTGTTCTGCGCGGTTTCCGGGTATTGCTTCCTGTTTTCCTGTCTTGCCCGCGATGAGCGAACCGCGCTCGGCCTCTCGGCGGCGTTGACCGTTCTCTTCTATGCGCTGCACACTGTGGGTACTTTGAGCCAGCGTTTCTCCTGGCTGAGTCGCCTGTCCCTGTTCAGTGTGTTCGATCCGCAGAACCTGATGCTCGGCCGCGGGCACTTTGCCGCCGCTTCGGTTTCGCTGGCGGCGCTGGCCGTGGTTCTGTTCGGCGTGGCCATCGCCGTCTTTCGCAGGCGCCAATTGGCCTTGTGACATGCGATGCGAGCGTGGAGCGCATTCCCCTAAATTTATAGTGGAAGGGGCCGCTGAAAGAGATTGGCGGGGGTATCAGGCGCGGATATAAATGATCAATCGAGGAGTTGGAATTTGCTTTGCGTTTCGATATACTGGTCTAAAAGACCAGTCTAAGGGGAAGTGGCACATGAAACAGATTGGAACCTATGAAGCCAAGACGCATCTGGCTGAGTTGCTGGCGGAAGTTCAGGGCGGAGAAATCGTAATCATCACAAAAAGGGGTGTTCCGATCGCCAAACTGATGCCTGTTGAAACGCCTCAGGACAAGGTGAAAGCGGCGAAAGAGGAGCTTAGAGCCCTTCGGAAACAAACGCCTTCGGGAGATCTCACGATCCGCGAAATGATTGAGGAAGGGCGAAGGTTCTGATGGACTTTGTGCTGGACGCGTCGATTGCATTGAGTTGGTGCTTCCCAGATGAATCGAATGCTTATGCAGATCGCGTCTTAGACGCCATTGGACCGATGTTGGCCGTGGTTCCGTCTATCTGGGTATATGAAATCGCCAACGCCATGCTTGTCGCACAACGCCGTGCGCGCATTACCGAGGAACACTGGAACAAGGTGGCAAACATGCTGAATGCCCTGCCGATTCGAACACAGGATGTAACGTTTTCGAACACCTTGACAACCATTACCGCACAGGCGAAGGCGCTGGATCTGACCGTGTATGACGCTGCGTATCTGGATCTGGCTGTTCGAATGGGCAAACCCCTGGCGACTGCAGACCGAAGATTGCAAGAAGCGGCAAATCGGATGGGTGTGGCGGAATTCGATCCGGGCAGCGAGTAGCTTCTCTCACGGGAACTCGGATTATGAATACAGACGACGAGAGTCGATGGAATCAGGGCAGAAGGGGGAAAATGACGTTGCTCACGACCGCACGGCTGCGCCTGCGGGACTATGAAGCGGACGACTGGCGACGGGTCCACGCTTACGCGTCCGATGCCGAAGTCTGTCGGTATATGGAATGGGGTCCGAATTCGGTCGACGACACGCGGGAATTCATCTGTTCCATGATCGAGTCGCGGCGCGAGTCGCCGCGCAGCCAGTTCGCTCTCGCGCTGACGCTGCGGAGTGATGGAACCCTGATCGGCGGGTGCGGACTGGATGTTCATCCACATGCCCAGGGTGCGCTCGGCTATTGTCTGCACCCGGATTTCTGGGGGCAGGGATACGCGACCGAGGCGGCGCGGGCATTGTGCGATATGGGGTTTCACGCCTTGGGGCTGCACCGGATTTACGCGACATGCCGGCCGGAAAATCCGGCATCGGCTAAGGTTATGGAAAAGGTGGGAATGGTGCGGGAGGGTCTGCTGCGCGAACATCTGTATTATAAGGGGCAATGGCAGAGTTCTTACCTGTATTCCATCCTGACGGAGGAATACAGATAATGGAGGGAGTGCGGGGAAGGGGAATAGGCCGTTCCCTGCTTGTTGCGGCGGAGCGGAGGGCCGTCGCACAGGGGGCGCGCCGCGCGCTGGTGAGCAGCGGAAACCGTCCGGAGCGGATGAACGCTCACGCATTTTACAGGCGTGCCGGATACGATGCGAAGGGCACGAGCTTTCACAAGGAACTGCGGACGTAGATATTGGTTCTTTGAGAACTCACTTCGTTTCTCAGGAAGGGGAAGGGAAATGGGCAAAGCGGACGGGATGCTGGCCATCCTCTGGCTGCTGAAGGCAAGAAAGCGCATGACCGCGCAAGAGCTGGCGGATCACCTGGAAATTCATGTGCGCACCGTGTATCGGTACATCGACGCCCTTTGCGCCAGCGGCGTGCCCATCCTGTCCGAGACGGGACATGACGGGGGATATTGCCTTTCTCCGGATTACCAGACCGCTCCTTTGTTTTTGACGGCCGATGAACACTCGGCCTTGATTCACGCCGCCCTGTTCGCGCGGAAAGCGGGCTATCCTGCCCAGCAGTTTCTGGAGCAGGCACTGCGCAAGATCCGCCAAAACAGCACGGTGAGCCAGTGGTCGGACGTGTCGAGGCGCATCGATGGTCTGGACGTGATTCCGACGGTCCATCACGAGGGGTACTTTGCGGTCATCGCCGAAATTGAGGCGTCCATTCTATGAAGTCAGTGCGGACGACGAGGTCACGCAACTGCTTCTTGAGGGAGACGACGATGCGATGGAGGATCTCGCCAACCACTGGTTTCTCGGTCCCCGTCTCATCGAGAAGCGACTGCGGGAAGCGTCCTTTCTCGTGGAGAATCGTGCGCTTGCGTCCTACCTCCCGCATATCCTGCTGGCCTATGGACGTTCAGTTTCGATCCTGGAACCGCTGGACCTGATCGAGTGGACGGCGGCGCTCGCGCGGGAGTTGACTGATTATTATGATTCACAGCTTCCCTGACCGTATCTGTCCGGGAAGCTGTGGTACGGTACATACTGAAGAGCATAAGAGGGAGGGAGTCGCAATGAATGTGGAGTGGAAGGACTGGTTTTGGAAGGTGTGGGAAGAGAATCGCCGCCTGACGGACCGCGTGGCGCGTTCAGTGATAGAGGCGGGGGCGATCGATCAGACGGTGGTGCCCGGTATGCGCCCGTTTCGCCAACTGTTGCTTGAGATCTGGGGAATCGAACAGGTGTATGTGCGTGGATTCGCCCAGGAGGATTGGCGGTGGGAGTTTCTCCCCAAGTCGTATGGCGCGTGTCCCATAGAAGAGGCGATGGATCTCGGCGTGAGTATCCGGGAAGAGACGCGGCGACTGTGGCCGTCCATTTCCGCCGAGTCTCTGACCAGGCCGAGGCCGACGCCATTTCCGGGGCATCCGGAAGGCGGCGGCGTCGAATGGCTGACGTATGCGCTGGAAAATGAGATCCATCACCGCGCCCAGGGCTATGTGTATCTGCGGCTCCTGGGCAAGGAACCACCTGCGTTCAATGTCCGGACGAAGTAGACCGTCACCGCGGGAACATCACGGCCATGCTCCGTCAGATGGGCTTCACCGGTATCGCCACAGATTATATGTGGTATCTGTTCGGACTGGATCAAAAATGAGGCCATCTGCCTCGGCTCCCACCGAGTTCTATGAAGAGTGCGCGCGGGGAGTGGGAGGTGCTGATATAAAAATGGCTTGGCGGGGAGTGAGCAGAGATGAACGGTTTTTTGCCTGAACAATACGATCTGGTTCGAATGACGCGGGAGACGCTGTTTACCTTTTTGGAGAATATTCCTGCAGGTGCACTGCACGCGGATGTTCCTGGATTCGGAAGCGGCACGATCGCCCGCGTCCATCTCCACGCAGCCGGGTGCTATATGCATTGGCTGGGGGGATTTGCCCGCATTCGATCCAATCCGGAATTCCCCACCGAGGAGGAGATCCGTTCTGCGGATGGACCGGTGCTCCGTCACTGGTTTTCGCGGTCGGATGCGGTCGTGAATGAATTCTTGCAAACGTATGGAAATCGTTTCAGAGAACTGATTTACAATCAGTCCGAGGCTCCGATGGGGCTCACTCCACTCTGGCTGATGACCCACGCGATGACGCACGAGTTTCACCACAAGGGCCAGATCGTCGCGATGGCGCGTCAACTTGGACATGCGCCTCCAGATACGGATCTGGTCGTTCCTGAACACCCATATGGATCGACCGCTTCATGATGCCGTAACGAGGATACGCCCGAACCAGGGGGGATGAGTGTGGCTGTTGATTATGAACTTGTGGAACGGATGCCGAGCGAAAAAGAGTATCGGTGCTTATGTGCTGCTGTCGGATGGAGCGATTTCATGAATTTTGCCGTCTCAGGCGCCGCTTTGACGAACTCAGTGTACGGTGTGGTTGCACTATGCGGTGAGGAAGTTGTGGGTATGGGACGTATTGTCAGTGATGGCGCAATCTATTACTATATTCAGGACATCGCGGTCCATCCTGATTACCAGCATAATGGGATCGGGAAAGGTATTCTGTACAGAATTTTTTCCTTTTTGGAGCGTCATGCGCCACAGCGCGCTTTCATCGGGCTGTTCGCTGCGGAGGGTACGGTTCCGTTCTATGAGCGGTTCGGACTGAGGAACTACGCGCCGGAGATGACTGGTATGTTCACTGTCGTTCAAAGTTGACCCTGAAAATGAAGTTGCGGTGAATCGATCGAGGATCCGATGGCGAGAGGTGAGGTCATTGGCCCTGTTTTTGTCGGAAGACGCGGCGGCGGCGGATTGGATCATCAAGCTTCTCTATCCGTTCAACACCCATGATCCGTTTTGAGGAGTGAACCGTTTGTTGTATTTGAACCGTGACTTGGCCCGCCGGCTTGAGGAGGGTCTGCAAAGCGGGAACAGGGAGACCGCAAAGGCATGGAATGCGCTCAGCTCTGAATCGGCTGTGCGGGTTTTGGAGGTCGGGGATGGCTTGGCCATTTACGGGGGAGCAGGATGCCCTGTCAATGAGGCGGTCGGTCTCGGCATGTCGTCTGCTGTGGATGAGACTGCGCTGCTGGAAATCGAGCGGTTTTATGCAGCGCACGGTCATAGATCGGTGATCCGGGTCTGCTCCCTGGCGCATCCCACTTTATTTGATGTGATTCGTAAACGAGGCTACGTTCTCGGCAACTTCGCATACCGCTTTGTGCTTGAATTGCCGTCGTGGAGATCTCCCTTTGACAAAGCGGATGTTCGGGTTCGGAAGGCGACAGGGGATGAAGAGTTGGCATGGGCCCGCACAGTCTTCATGGGATTTGCCGACGATGACCGTGTGCCAGAGGACCGGGAGATTGAACTGGAACGGTCTTTTTTTCGAATGGCGGGCGTTGTCCCCATGATTGCCGTCGAAGGCGGGCAGCCCGCAGCGGGGGGAGCCGTGGCGATCGGCGACGAGGTTGCGGCTCTGTTTGCCGCGAGTACCCTCCGCTCGTACCGCAGGCGCGGTCTGCAGACGGCGCTGCTTGACGGGAGGTTGCGTCTGGCCAAGGCACGCGGCGCTTCCATTGCGACCGTCGAAACGGATCCCGGGTCGGATTCCCAGCGAAACGTGGAGCGGATGGGTTTCCGTCTGGCTTATGCGGCCGTGCAGATGACACGGCCTTGATGGAACGGATTGAGAATCTGTGGGGATGTGACTGAGGATATGGGTGAATTCGAGAGATTGATCCAGGAGGCGCAAATACAGCCGGTCAGCGGATGGGATTTCTCCTGGATTCACGGGCGGACCGCAGAAGGAGAACCGTCGTGGAATTACAGGGAGATCGTGCGGGAAGCGAAGGCGCGAGCGGCGTCATTGCTTGATATGGGAACGGGCGGAGGAGAATTTCTGTCCTCGTTGGCGCCATTGCCCCAAAATACAAGCGCGACGGAAGGGTATGGCCCCAATGTGTCTGTGGCGCAAAGAAGGTTGGAGCCACTTGGCGTATCCGTGATTCCTATCGAAGCAGACCATGATCTGCCATTTGCTGCGGACCAGTTTGAGCTGATCATCAACCGCCATGAATCGTACGCCCCCGCAGAGGTGCATCGCATCCTGCGAAGTGGAGGCACGTTCATCACGCAGCAGGTCGGCGGCCAGAATGGAAACCGTCTCAACGAGTTCCTGCAGGCGCCTTCCAACGAGGAATTTGCCTACTGGAACCTGGACTTTGCGACAGAGGAATTGCGCCGGGCGAATTTTTGCGTCATCGACGCGCGAGAGGATTTTCCTGCCACACACTTTTATGATGTGGGCGCCGTGGTTTACTACCTGCGCATGGTGGAGTGGCAGATTCCGGGTTTTACGGTTGAGCGATACGAGCAGAGACTGCGAGAGCTGCACCGTCACATCATATCACATGGATATTTTGAGGTGCCAAGCCACCGCTTTCTGATCAGGGCGACCCGTACCGCTCCTGATTGCGGGGATAGAGTCCCATGATGATATTTGCCGGCGAAGACTTGCCTGCCGCAGCCGCTGTCGTCCGTGACGGCGGTGATGGTGTCCGGCTGCCGCCGAGTGCAGCAGGTTGGTTCAAGCCGTCCGCAAGTCATTCCAGTCGAGCTCGCCCAGGCGACTCTCCACTAGTCTCTGATGGACGAACGCAAACTGCCTGGCGACGAGCGACTGCAATCCGTTTGCCGGACGGTGGCCGAGTTGACCAGCGCCTCGCCATAGGCGGTCATCGCGGCGCTATTCGCCTCTAGTCGTATGGCGGCCAGAATTCCTGTCTGAAGTTTCACGCAGGTTCATTTGGCACAGGGCATCCTTGCGTTCCCCTTTTTCTTGTAAAAGAAAATAGGAGAGACATCATTCGCGCCTCTTCCCGTTTTCATTCCTCGTCGGATTCGACATACCGGATGAGAGACTGCAATTTTTCGCCCCAGTATTGCTCGAAAAAGGATATCCACTGTTTTACTTCAACCAGAGGAGCGAGATTCGACCGATAGCGTGTTTCTCTGCCCATTCTCTGGCTCTTGACGAGCCCTGCGTCAGACAGCACGTGCAGATGCTTGTTCACGGCCGTTCGACTCATCGGAAAACGTTCAACAATCGAAGCAATCGGCATTTCTTCGTCCGCCAACAACGCCAAAATTCGGCGTCGCGTAGGATCAGCAATTGCCTGAAACACATCATGCTTCGGTGGCAAGCTTTCCGAGTCAGGATTCAACAAAGGAAAGGAGTTTTTCTTTGACAATTTTCTCCCACCCGCCGTCCATGGTTTCACGCACTGCAGTATGCGGCTGTCCGAAGGCAGTGGATTTTTCTGCGTCGAATCCAGAGTGAATCAATGTAAACTCCGTTTGATTGTCGCCCAAATCCCTGAGTTCAAATGTAAGACGCCAATCTTTTTCCCAGTCAAATCTAACCAGTGTCATTGGCTCCAGCTCTGTGACTTTGCAAGGCGAATCCCCATACGGTCCGGCGTGGAGAACAAATTCGTGTCCCAATTCGGGTTTAAAAGTGTTCTGCATCCACCATGCTGCAATGCCCTCAGATGTGGAAACTGCCTTCCACACTTTTTCGACAGGAGCATGGATCACAACTGTTTTACGGATTTCAGGCAGTGCTGTGTCTTTCACAGTGATACCTCCAATAACAAATGTAGCACCATTTGGTGTCATCAATATCGTAACACTGTTTGGTGTTATGTCAAGCCCGTATGGAGTTGCTCCATAATGCACTAATCAATGATGTGTTACCACAAGGAACGCGCCGAATAGACCAAGTGGCAATCTGCCGCCCATGCCCGGTCTGGCCACATGAACCCCTCCCCCTTCTGACTGCTACTCGGACAGCTTTGTTTGGAGAAATGATAAAGCCTCGTCCACCAGCGCGAAGTAATTCCCATCTGCTTTCTCCGCTGAATACAGCGCGGTGGATAGAATGGTCCCGATGACGGCGCCTACGAAAACTCGCGTCATGAACTCGTCGGGATCGCGCCCCAACCGTTTTGCCAGCACTGGCGTCATCCATGACATCATCTGCGTGATCTTGTTCAGCGATTGCGTGCGAAGTTCGGGAACAGATGAAATCAGCTTGTTGCGCTCTTGCTCAGCCTGCAGATCGGAGACCGACATGCCCTCAAACGTTTCTCGCATGGCATTGCGCAAAGCTGCTATTGGGCCCAATGCTGGCGGTTGCGCCTCGACGGCTTGCACAATCTGGAGGTCATATTCATCGTGCAAGACCACATCCTCTTTTGTCGGGAAATAACGGAAAAATGTTCTCCGCGACACTTCAGCCGCCTCCGCAATCTGTTCAACCGTGGTCGCACCATAGCCGCGTTCGCGAAACAACTGCAGGGCGCATTGCTGGATGGCGGCTTTGGTGATCGCTTTCTTTCTCTCACGGAGCCCCACGGGTGATGGTCCCTCCTTCACGACTCTTCTGGTCCTGAACAGCGCTTGAACGAACTGCCCGCGCATTCCCTTTCCTGGGCGCGAAGCGCCAGGAGGGGGTCAAGCGGGCTATCTTTTGGTACTTGTCTTTGTTCTGGGCTTGCTTAACCCCTGGGATTCCATGTACTGCTTCACCGTCTCCAGACTGGCGTGCCCGACACTGCCATCGTAGTAGGCTCGATGCCAAAAGAATGGCTTCCAGTAGAATCGTCGCAGATGATCGGCATAC
>JAJZZT010000067.1 GCA_021797415.1 Bacillota bacterium | reverse complement strand
AGCGGCCTGCAACAGGGAAAAATCCGCCAGGGGAGCGAAGTCAACCGTGCGAAAACGCAGCCGGTTCACATTGGAATCGGTCGAAGCGCCCATGGCCAGGACCACATCGCGCAGCCGGACATCCTCCTGCAGCGCACCGCACGTACCAACGCGAAGCAGTGTCCGCGCGCCGTACGATGTGATCAGTTCATGCGCGTAGATCGAGATCGACGGAATCCCCATCCCGGTGCCCTGGACGGAGATGCGCTTACCCTTGTAACGCCCGGTGAATCCGTACATGCCGCGGACCCGGCTGTAGCGGACCGCATCTTCGAGAAACGTCTCCGCTATATACTCTGCGCGCAGAGGGTCGCCCGGCAACAGGACCGCGTCCGCGACCTCGCCCTGCTTCGCCTCGATATGAATGCTCATTGTTCAATTCACCCCCGCACAATTATACAATGGAAGTCTAACCGGGAGGTTTGTCGACCGTGGACCAACAGTTGCTGGTATTCGTGACCGCAACCGATCTCAAGAGCTTCTCGCGCGCCGCCGAACAACTGTACATGACGCAACCGGCGGTCAGCCAGCATGTGCAGAGTCTGGAACGGCGGCTCGGAGTTCCCCTCATGGAGCGGAACAACAAACGGATCCGTCTGACAAAAGCGGGTGAAATCGTGTACGCCCACGGCCGGGATATCCTCCATCTGTACCACCAGATGCAACGGTATGTGGACGATCTCGCCAACCGGGAGATCGGAAATCTGTCCATCGGGGCCAGTTATACGTTCGGTGAATACGTGCTGCCGCGCGTGATCGCGCACTTTTGCGAACGGTACCCCGCGATTATCCCGACAGTGGCGATCACCAACACGCGCGAGATCGTCGCGCGTGTGGCCGACGGCGACCTCGACGTGGGCGTGATCGAAGGACAGCATGACAACGACAGGGTCGACACCATTCCCATTGCCACGGACACCGTCGTGATGGTCGCTGCGGCGGCCCATCCGCTCGCCGCCCACAGAACTGGAGTCGTCCCGGCAAGCGCTGCGGGCGCCTCCCTGTGGATCGTGCGCGAAACCGGTTCAGGCACGCGCGAGGTAACACAACGGGCGTTCGCAACGTGTGGCATCACCCCTTCCGCCCTGCTCGAATTCGGCAGCACGCAGGCCGTAAAAGAGGCGGTCGAGGCGGGGTTGGGCCTGTCCGTGCTGTCACGGTGGGCCATCCGCAAAGAACTCGCGCTCGGCACCCTGCGCACGATCCATATGGAGGGGATGCCCATCACGCGGTCCTTTTCGCTCGTATTGCGCAAGTCCCGCTTCCACACAAAAGCCGCCGAACTCTTTTCCGATCTGCTGCAAAGCGAACCCCCGCACCTTCCTCCCGAAGAACCGGGATCGTGACCCGCGCTTGACATTAACCGCGTTTCTCACGCTCATCAAGGCGGATCAAGGGGACTTTGTCCCATGTCCCCAAGGCGTCGCGACGATGATTGCAGTGAATCGGCCTCTATCAGGACCGCGAAGCAAGTTCAGTTTTTTTGGCTGCGGAGAGCAAGCCAAGAAATTCAAAGGCGATGGTGGCCCCGGCAAGCGCGGTGATTTCAGACACGTCGTTCGCTGGCAAGACTTCTACGACATCGAACCCGACTATCCGCAACCCGGTGAGACCGCGAACCAATTGCAGCGCTTCATGCGTCGTGAAGCCGCCGATTTCAGGAGTTCCCGTTCCAGGAGCATACGCGGGATCCAGGCAGTCAATGTCAAAACTCACGAACACCTTGGCCGCTCCCGCCCGCTTTCTGGCGAGCGCCATCGTTTTGTCCAGTCCGAGCGCGCGGACTTCATCCATCGTGACCACCGCGAAACCAAGCCGACGCCCTTCCTCGATATCGTCAGGATCGTACACAGTACCTCTCATACCGATCTGCGTCGATTTCGCCGGGTCCAACACTCCTTCTTCCACAGCCCTTCTGAACGGGGTGCCGTGCGTGTACCTCTCCCCCCAGTACTCGTCCCACGTATCGCCATGCGCATCAAAATGCACCATCGCAACAGGGCCGTGGCGTCTCGCCAAGGCACGTAATTCAGCCAGGGCAATCGAGTGATCTCCCCCGAACGTGATCGGAACCGCTCCCTCACACACCCATTCATAGAGTTGTTCCTCGATAATTTTGTGACTGCGCTGCGTGTTCCCGGGGATCACCAGGATATCGCCTCCATCCACTATACTCAGCCAGTCCACAGGTCTGATTTTGTGGAAGACATTAGCTGGCCGCAGCAGGGAAGACACCCGGCGAATCGCCTCAGGCCCAAAACGCGCACCCGTTCTGTAGCTGGCCGAGCTATCGAACGGAGCGCCCAAAACCACCGCATCAAAAGCGGCGGGAACGGGTTCGTAGGGAAGGCGCATGAACGTCCGGATTCCCTCAAATCTCGGATACTTGGTCGGTTCAAGCGGCATCTCACTGTTCAACGAAACTTCCTCTCCTCTCTTGCCCAAACTGCTTGCGCTCCACTTGCGGTGAGAATTCCGGGTTGACCCGCACCCTCTTCAGTAATCGAAGACAGGAACGTCCAGTTCACCGTCTGACCAAGCCTGGTATAGTTCATTCAAGGCGCAAAACCAGACGCCGTCAAACTGCTTCATGTGCCGGATCAAACGGTCCAGCATCTGAATACGCGAGGCCCGGCCAATGATTTCAGGATGCATGGTCAATGTGAACGCCTGACCGGCTTGATACAGGGCGTCGAACTCATCCCGCCACAGGCGAAAAACTTTCCTCGGCTCCTCAATGACATATCCGTCGGACGGCTCAGCACTGTAAGCGAACTGCTCCCAATCATCCAGCAACCACGCAACAGGCACTTCAAATAGTGTTCGCTTTGTGCCGGCAACCCGTACGGCATAGGGATGGTCCAGACCCATCAGACTACTGTCGTACAGAAAGCCGTGTCTGTCGAGCAAGGATAGCGTCTGAGGAGTGATTTCCCACAGGGGGGCGCGGTATCCCACAGGCCTTCTACCCGTCAAAGAAGCGAGAATATCTTGCGACCGCTTGAGAATCTTGTCTTCTTCCTCAAGCGTAAGATCATCCGTCCGCTCGTGATAGTACCCGTGACATCCGATATCGTGACCCTCCGCGGCGATACGCTTGACCAGTTCGGGATCGATTTCCGCGGTGTAACCGGGAATGAAGAAGGTTGCGCGAAGTTGATGTTGAGCCAACAACTCAAGGATACGTCCCACGCCAACTCTGCGGCCATATGCTGCGGCTGACAAAAGGGACAGTCGCCTATGGTTTTTTTCATCCCTTATCCATCCCGACTCGGCGTCCACATCGAAACACAGCGACACTGTCGCTTGATGTTTTTTCAACCATCTTGGCGCCATGGAAATCACCTCCGGGAGTTATTTCTCAGACGCGGCCACATGGGGCGCCGGCGCAGATTTCTTGCGGCGCTTTCCATACCAGATCCAGAACCCTCCGGTGACAACCACGACGATTCCCATATACCACGCGTTATAAAGATCTCCTGGAGTAGCTGGCACCGCGCCGGCGGTATAACCGATATAGCCGAGCACCAGAATGGACAGGAACGGCAATATACAGATCAGTATGGCGCGAGAAGGTTTTCTCTGCTTGAACGTGACCGCGATAAACGCAAACAGCGCAGTCATGTACGAAATAACGAGGGTGATGGTGACCACATCGTAGTACCACTGCAGGTCCGCAAGCGGTTTGGACCAGACCAAAACGATTGAGTAGACGGAAATCAAGCTGGTAATCACCCAGGGGACCTTTTTTCGGTTGATACGGCCAAAACTGGCCGGCAAATGGCCGTCCCGGCTCATCCTGTAAGCGGCTCGGGCGCCGGAGGTCATCGAGATTTGCAAGCCGGCCGAGGCGGAGGTGATCACCACCACAATCGCGATCCAGCTCAAACTGGGCGGAAGGTATTTATGTGCGACCGCAGCGATCGGGCCTCCATTCCCGTTTTCCACAATTTTCGCCAAATGGTTGACCGGAATTGCGAACTGCCAGCCAATCGCCGCGATACTGTAAATCACAAAAGCTGACGACAGCACGATCAAAAGGGCGCGTTGTATGGTTCGCACGGGCACCTTCGCCTCTTCGATAAAATTGATCGCGGAATCAAAGTTGGCCAGCATCCACAGCCCAAACAGAACTCCGGTTCCGACCGCTCCCCAGCCCCCTGCCGCCGAAACGGAGTAAAGACTCTGAAACGACACGTGGGATACGTCTGGATGCACGATGCCAAGCAGGCCAAGACCGACGACGACGGTCACCTCGAATGCCAAAAAAATTGCCGCGGCGCGAGCGGTGATTTCGATTCCCCGCAATCCCACGGCAAGGAAGATCAAAATCATGGCGGTTCCAATGATCTGGGCTTGCACAGTCCCTTGCAGAGCAGGGATGAGCGCCTGGATGTACTCGGCGCCGATCACCGCCGTCATCGGTGTGACCGTAGCCGCCATCACGACATACGCCCAGCCGAGAATGGTTCCGATGTCAGAATGGAGAAACCGGGAGGCAAATGTGAAAATACCGCCGGCACTCGGAGCTTGCCTCGTCAAATAAACCAAAGCGAACGCGAGCACAAGCATCGGAAATACGTAAGCGATCAGCAGCGTCAGAGGCGCTGCTGATCCGACAATCCCGTACAGGATCGACATGGAAGAAGCCGCGACCCATGCCGGAGCGTTAAAACCGAGCGCCGCGAGCGAAACGCCTACCGTGCCTAGTTTGCCCCTGTTCAGGGTGGTTGGAATCTCTTGAATTGTCCCGTGTTTGTCGTATCCGATAAATTCAACAAACCCCATGCTCCCGCACCTCTCTCCTGCAGTATGATTTTACTTGCAAGGAATGTTTGCCACTCTGCTTTCTGTTCATCCCATCATCACGCCCCCACCGTTGACTCCGATAATCTGGCCTGTCAGGAACGTGGCTGCGTCAGATGCCAAAAAAAGCACGACAGCGGCAATTTCCTCCGGCTGTCCCAACCTTTTTAACGGATACCTCGACGACTCTTCCGCGATATACGCTTTGCCGAGCTGTTCAACAAGCGGGGTAAGCGTCCCGCCAGGGGCGATGGAATTCACCAAAATCCCATACGGAGCCAACTCTCGAGCCAGACTTTTCGTAAAGGCGATAATCCCCCCTTTTGCGGCGGAATAATGGGTCAAACGCTCACCGCCTATCTGCCCAAGATCCGATGAGATGTTAACGATCCGGCCTTTTCCGTCGCGCTTCATTCGCTTCGCCGCTTCGCGACAGGTGTAAAACGTTCCGTAAAGGTGCACGCGTATCATTTCATCCCAGTCCTCGTCGGTCATTTCAGTGACCGGAACCTCGCGCAGATACCCCGCCACGTTGACCAGAACATCAACATGATGCAATCCCGCAAAGATCGATTGGACTTCCCCTGAATTCGATACATTCCCGAGGCGCAACTCACACCTTGCTCCAAGAGCTTTCACCTCTTCTCGCACGCCATAAATACTTTGCGAAGCGGGCAGATCGTTCAGCACAAGCAGTGCGCCCGCCCGGGCAAAATCAAGCGCCACAGATCTGCCGATGCCACTGGCTGCCCCGGTGACAACAACGGTCTGACGTTCAATCGAACTCATTGCGGTCACCCCTTTCCATTAAATCGTCCACAAACCTGCGATCAAGACCCACTATGGACTGTCCGTTTTGCTTCAATTTTCGAATGATTGCGCCGCCGACGAATCCAAGTCCTCCAGCGACCAACGTCGTCAAACCATCACCTCCTCCAAAAACGCTCTTGCGCACCACGAACGGTCCCTGTCTGTCGCCGATTCCGTGAATATCCTGGGTTACAAACTTGCGCAAACGCCGTTAATTCGTCGCGACCGACTACAAATGGCGGGCTAATGGTCAAGACGTTGTTGTGCTCGGGAACCGTGTCGCCCGAGACGAACTCACAGTCACTCTACCACCAGATCCCCAGTAAGACATGCGACAGATTGTATGACGATTGCATCAAATTTCCGTACATTTCCGTCAGAATACATAACATAATTAACCGTATAATAGAACAGTCCACGCAATCGATTGTTACTTGTGTTATAATATATCACATATAAATGAAAATTGACGTCACCTGTGTTCGAATAGATCATGCATAAGCAACATCTCTTGCCGGAGAGATTCCCGCCCTCCACCATATCCGATTCAATGTATGGAGGATGAACACATGGCCGACCGCCTCCAATCTCCAGTACGGTTCAGACGTCGCTCAGGCACCCTTCCGGAGCAAACCCCCATCGAAGGCCCGATCCGCGTCCGCAATGTGCTGGCACGTCCACTTCTTGCCGACGCGCAGCTCATCGCAGGCGAAAAGGGGTTGGGACGACTCGTTCGTTGGGTCCATATCCTCGATATCGCCGATGTCCGATCATTCATTCGCGGCGGCGAATTCATCCTCACCACCGCCGTCATCGTCGGACATAGCGAAGAGAAGTTCAGGCGCTACGTTCAGCAACTGATTGAGGGAGGCGCCTCGGCACTGTGCGTCGAACTGGGGACCGCAGTGCGGGAGATTCCCCAGAACATCTGCAATCTCGCGGACAGACACGCATTCCCAATCATTGTGTTTCCGTTTGAGGTTCGCTTTGTAGACATTACCCAGGATTTGCACAAGCTGATCATCCTACAGGAACGCCAAAGGTTGTCCGAAGAGGAATGGGTCGAGTACATGGTCCAGGGAGAAGCGGAGAACGCAGACACGCCGCCCGCATCCGGCGCGCGAATGCGGGCGGATCGTCGATATCGCGTGGCTGTGTTCCAGTTTTCAGCCCTATTAGAGGATAATTCCGAAGATCCCTTGCGACTTGGCCGATCTGATCTCATTCTCCTCGTACGAGAATCGTTTCAGCAAAGCCGTCTGCGCGCTTATCTTTCCGGGCGGTCGGACAGGATCATCGCGATCGTTGAATTGGACGGATCCAGCGCGCAGTGGCAATCTCGACTTGAAACTGTCGGCAGTTGTCTGCATATAGCGCTGCAGCGGCTCGCCTTGCCCGAGGCGGACGACCTTCTCATGGGACTGGGCCGTGAGATCACTGCGCCTGTCTACGTCAACAACAGCTACCGGGAAGCCATTGAAGCGAAAGCGTTCGCGAAGGCGTATGGGAGGCGCGTGCTTTGTTATGAGGACGCCGGGGTCTATCGATGGATGGCTCCTATCGTTCGCAGCGGGGAGGCCGCAGGGCTTGCCATACAGAACCTGGCCCCGGTGATCGAATACGATCGCCAGGGCCACGCACAGTTGCTCGAAACGCTCAAGGTGTACCTCGACTGCGACCGATCCAAGCAGCAGACGGCCGATCGCCTGTTCATCCATCGCCAGACCCTGTATCACAGACTGGAACAACTTGAGCGCCTGTTGAGCGTGAATCTGGACGATCCGGTGCAGCGTCTCGGCATCCATCTTGCCGTATATGCATATTCCTACCAATCGAAATATCCAATTGCACCGAGCCTCGACAGGTCTTAGTGTGCGTTTCCCCATTTAGAGCAGATCAAGACCGGCCCGCCGCAAGCAGGCTGGAAAAAATCCGCTGCCGTACGCGGACAACCGTCTCTGCGCCACCATTCCCTTGACCATACAATGCATTGTGTTGAATTCCATTGACGGACTGATTCCTCATGGATCAATCATTTCACAAGATGGGAGGTCAATGATGCCGACAATGAAAAGCATACTCCGCAAACGCCCGACCCAGCACGCACCGCGCATCACCGTGGAGGAGGATCTTCCCGGCATATCCGGCTCCAGCCCATACGGCTGGTCATCCTCCAACTGGTCCGGTTACGCCGTTTCAAGCTCGAATCCGGGAACATACAGCAGCATCACCGGAACATGGGTGGTCCCCCGGATCGGCGGTCGCCCGCATCACCGGCGAGACGGTCTCAGTTACGGGTTGCTCGGCTGGTTGATGTGGTTCCTCGGGTGGAGCGTGACCCAGAGTGCGCGAGCGGGCGCAAACACCGCCTACTCCGCAAGCTGGATCGGCATCGACGGTTTTAACAACAGCAGTCTCATCCAGGTCGGAACAAGCCAGAACATCGTACACGGAGTCCCTCGTTATTCCGCGTGGTGGGAGGTGTTGCCCGCTCCTGAAACCGAGATCAATCCCGGCCGCTATCCGGTTCGCCCCGGCGACACCATACTGGCGGCCATTGGCAAACAGACCGACAGGACATGGACGATCACGCTGACCAACGAGACCAGAGGCTGGACGTTCAATCTCAGCGGCGTGCGCTACCGTGGTCCGCAAACGTCCGCCGAATGGATTCAGGAAGCGCCGATGGTGAACGGTCAACTGTCTCCGCTCGCCAACTATGGAACCGTCACTTTCGATCCTGGTACGGTGAACGGGAAAAACCCTCACCTGACCATGATGAACGGCGGCACGATGTACCAGGATGGCCGCCGCGTATCAACGCCTTCGGCCCCCGACGCCGATACGGACGGATTCACAGTCGCTTATGGCGGCATCGCCCCCTCCCCGCCTCCATCCTGATCCGTGCGCCGCACTCCACCGTGCGGCGCGTATTGCACACAATCGGGCTTCTCTTGACGAAATCCAGCCTTCCCCTCTAAGGTTATCGTATAGAGGTTGTTCAAAAAGGGGACAGAACTCCCCGGCGCAGTGCCGCGTCATCGCCAGAAATGCTCCCTCACGTACCAAAAACGTACGCTCGGGGACATGGGATAAACGCAATTCCGGCAGGCGTGTTACAGTACATTTAGTTCCGATTAGAGCCTCGGACTCTCAATGTGGAACCATTGCGCCTGCAAAGAGGACTTTATCCCATGTCCCCTAGGTCCGCATTTCTGGCTGCTTTCAAGGGGACATGGGATTAAAGTCCACATTCGGTTGATCCCATGTCCCCTTGCACTGCGTGGGTCTTACCCGGCCTCTTTTTGAACAGGTTCGTATACCGGAAGGGGGGATTCAGTGTGAAGGTGCCCATGAAGACAACGGAAAAGAGCGTTGAACAGATCATCCGCATCTTTGAGATTGCACTCGCCCTCATCCTGATCTGCGGCGTGGCCATGGAAGGCGCCACGTTGGTGCTCAACCTGCGGTCCATCATCATCGCCGGCATGAATCCATACTTCCAGACATTTCTCGACCGCTCACTGGTCAGCATCATAGGGCTGGAGTTCGCACTGATGCTGATCAAACGGGAGCCTCGGCTGGTGCTGGATATCCTGATCTTCGCGATTGCGCGCAAGATGATCATGACCATGCAGTCCGGTGTCGACTTCTTTCTTGGTTCGCTCGCCATCCTCCTGCTCTATGCGGTCAAATCAAGCGGCATCAAGTATCTCGTCCTTCCACGCCGCGGACTGGCGAGACTGCTCTCGCGCGGGGACAAAAGCAAGACGGACAGCCGTGTGAGCAGCGCCGCCCCCGCTGAAAACCCGTCCAGTTCCGGAGACCCGGCCTGAAGCGCCATTTTGCCACCTGATGCTGCCGCCACGCCAACCGGCCTGATTCCACACAAGCGGGAGGTGCCAATGCGCCGGGGAGTTCTGCCCACTTTGCGCCAGTATTGAACACGGGCATGCCAATGCGCTGACGCTGGATCTCGCGACAGTCGCCTTCTGGTATCAAACCGAACCGCACAAACCATTTCCGCCTTTCCCGGGTAAGGAACTCAGGCAGAATATGCCGGAAATCCAGCCGTCCGACGTCCACCGCCGGCGCGACGCGTGGCGCAGGAGCAGGCGGGGCGGGCCGCTCTGGGGCCGCGAATAACGCTGCTCACGCGGTGAAGACGCGCCATATAATCTGTCGCAGGTCCCCCTTGTATGAAATTCCGCGCCCGAGTTCCGGATCAATACAGAATCACAGTGCGGCGGGCAGCCGGACGGTGACCGTCGTCCCCACCCCAGGCAGGCTGGCGACGCGGATCGAACCGCCGTACGCAGACACCAGTTCCTTCGCGATGGGCAAACCGAGGCCAAACCCTTCCGTCTTGCGGTCCCTGGACTGGTCCACGCGATAAAACCGGTCGAAGATGTGCGGCAGTTTATCCGCCGGTATGCCGCAGCCCTCGTCGTTCACCGCGATTTCGATCTGCCTGCCGCTGCGCATGACCGCAACCCGGATCGCCCGCTCGGCCGGCGTGTATTTGATCGCGTTGTGGAGAATGATGGAGACAATCTGATGCAGGTGTTCCGGACTGATCGCCGCCTTTTGCGCGGCGTCCTGGACATCCAGAGCAATGGTCCGCTGGTGCACGTCGCTCAACTGCTGCACGACCTCGAAAACGGTGGGCTGGACAAAGTGCGGCGCGGGCGTCACTTCGACAGACGGGATGGCGGCGAGCTGCAGCAGGTTGTTCGTCAATCTGCGCAGGCGCGCCGCCTCTTTCTTGATCTCTTCAATCCCCCTCGGCAGCACGGCGGAGTCCTGCGCTCCCCAGCGTCCTAGCAGGTTGGCGTAGCCTTCGATCACGGTGAGCGGCGAACGAAATTCGTGCGATGCATCCGCCACAAACTGGTTCTGCTTTTCCACCGCGTGCTGGATGCGTTCGAGCAGGTCGTTGAACGTGTCCGTCAACTCCGCGATCTCGTCGCGCCCGCGCAGTTCCGGCAACCGCTCGTTCATGTGGCCGTAATCCATTTTCCGCACCGCGCGGATGATGCGTCCCACGGGCCGCAGGGCCAAAAAGCTCACCGCATAGCCGCCGGCTCCCGCCAACAGCACGGCGCCCGCGGATCCGACCAGAAGAATGCGCATGAGCGTTTCAATATAGCGAAAGACGGTGTCCACCGACACGTACACCACGATGAACGCCGACGCACTGCCGGATTCTCCCCGGCTGGTCGAGACGGCGCGAACGAAATGGGCCGCGCCGAAGGAGATGACCCGCGCCGCGCTGTTCGTGCGCGCGAGAGAGACGGGTACAGGCCCCGGAGTGCCCCGCATGCCGTACCAGTCGATCACGCGCCCGGACAGACTGATCACGTATGCGGTCTGCGCGCCGGACACAAACTGCGCCAGCCAGTTCCGCCCCGCGTCGGATACACTGCCGGAGCCGCCCTCCACGCTGTTCGGGTACGCAATGG
>JAJZZT010000209.1 GCA_021797415.1 Bacillota bacterium | reverse complement strand
AGCGAAACCTCATCGCAACCGACCCGGCCCTGGCGAAGCGGATGCGGGAGTTGCTCGTCTCTCTCATGCGGGAGGAAGGGAGTCCGCCGGAGCAGTTTGAACGGCTTGGGCTGACGCAGTCCTGAGCGGATTCGCCCGCCGGACGGCCACAATCACGGCCGTTTATCCCGTATCTTCACAGGCCAGATGCCGCTGGAAGCTCCCGACGTATTTTAGACACGCCCACTACACGGTTTCCCGCGGTCGGGCTTTGTACTCGCCCGCGGGCAGCCTTGTCGAGATGGACAGCCGGTTCCAGGCGTTGATCGTGTTGATCGCCATCACGAGCTGCACAAATTGTTGCGCTGAAAAATGCGCCCTCACCCGCTCGTAGAGTTCGTCCGGCACCCCATTTTCCGCGATCAGCGTGACGGCCTCCGTCAGTGCCAATGCGGCTCGTTCCTGTTCCGTATAAAACGGCGCTTCGCGCCAGGCGCCAAGGCAGTAGATGCGCTGCTCCGTTTCGCCCGCCAGGCGCGCATCCTGTGTGTGCATGTCGAGACAAAATGCGCAACCGTTGAGTTGGGAGGCGCGGATTTTCATCAATTCAATCAGCGAGGATTCCACGCCAGTCCCGTGAATGTACTCCTCCAATTTCTGCATGGCCTTGTACGCGGCGGGTTCTTCTTTGGCGTAACGAATGCGCGGTTCCATCTTGATCATCTCTCCCATAAAGTTTCGATCACCCGTGATAATAGACCCCCATGGCGCTGGCGCGCCGCCATCGGCAGGATAAAAATGGGCTGTGCGATGCAATACCCTGTGCCCGGCGAGATTCGCGCCATGGACAAGGTTTGCTGGGTCGCCAGTATCCCTTTGCTCGTCGCGAGTTTAGCGACAGCGGTGTCCGAGCAGGAGCAAAGGGATACTGGCGGCTAGCCCCTGACCCTCATTTTCAAGATAGCATTTTGTCCTATGGCCGGCAAGGCGTCGAAGACTATGCCGCGCGAGTCTATGCCATGCGGGAATAGACCGTGGCGGGCCGGATCATTCTAGTCAATCCGCGGGCGATCACCCGGTGTCCGCGATTGTTGGGGTGCACCGGAACGGCGGCGGTAGCGAGCGCGTCTTCGATCCTGCCCGTACGGTATCCAGCGATGAGCGACGCCTGTCTTCCGGCAAACCACGCATGGACAGGGGCCAGACGGGCGTTGAGGCGGGAAGAGACGCCTGCGGTGATCCGGTTCAGCGCGTCCACCGCTTCGTCCGCGACCGGACTGTTTGGAAAGGGATTGTATTGTGTGCACAGAATGACCGGAGCCCGGCTGACGCTGCGAATGGCGAGCACCAGGCTCGCGATGTTCCGGCCGTACTGAGCCAGCGAACGCTGCAGTGTCTGTCGCGGCGCTCCGCGCAATACGGCCAGCGCCGCGTCGGTCAGATCGTCGCCGCCGACCCAGATGCTGATGGCATTCGACTGCTGTAGGTACAGCGGGGCATTTTCCAGCACGGCCATTTCCAGCGCCTCGCTGGTCCACCCAGGGTACGCCAGCACCTCGCCCGCCACGCTGTCCGAACGGCTCTGCAACAGCGAAACGACCAGACTTGGGTATGCGTGTAAGGGAGACGTAGCATTTTCGCCCGCCGTAATCGAGTCTCCGAGTGCTGTGAACAGGAACATTCTACCGCCCCCTCGCCGTTTCGAATCTCCTGATCACACAATGCAGAGACGGCCAGTTCCGTCCGGGGCGTCTGTCCGGTCTGCGCCAATCATTGGGCTGCCGGCCAGCCTGCTGTCGTTCGGCCCGCCGCCGGTCATCCGGGAATGACCCGCAACATATAGCGACTCTGTCCGTTTCACCCCGGCATGGCTGGATTCTTCATGTTTCCATATGTAAGACTGCTGACACCGGAGAAGGTTTCATTTGGAATCGAACATGAGGAAATTCGGTTCATTCATCGTTTTTGCAAATATATCCTGAAACCTTTGCGCAACTTCGCAGTCTTCTTAGTAAGGCGTTGCCGGTCGAGGTGATCGCGATTGGACCCCAAGGAGCAATTGGGGCAGTGGATTGATCTTTACTATGGCCGCTTGTTTGCCATCGCCTTCACCTATGTGCGGGAACGCAGCGCCGCCGAGGATCGCGTGCAGACGGCCTACCTGAAAGCTTTCGCCTCGATGGCACGTTTGAGGTCCGAGGACAATCCGTTTCCGTGGCTGGCGAGAATTGTGATCAATGAATGTCTGTCGTATCGCAAACAGATTGGACGGGAATACAGCACGGAGTATCTTCCCGAACGAACGGCTGACAGCAGCGAGGATGTCTTCTTTGCGAAAAATAAGGAAAAGGCCGTCCACGATGCAGTCCTGTCACTGCCGGTGAAGTACCGGATCCCGATCGTGCTGTTTTACTTCCACGATATGAGTCTGGCCGAAATTGCCCATATTTTGCGTATCTCCACACAGGCGGTCAAGACATGCCTGCACCGCGGGCGTCAACGGTTGCAGAACCTGCTGAAGGAGGATGATGGCGATGAGCCTGGATGCACAGTTGGGACGGGCAAGACTGTACCACAGGAGCATTGAGGAAACGGCGTTTCAGAATTGTTCGGAGGTCAAATTGCAAATCCTCGCAACAATTGCCGCGAATGGCGGAACGGTTCAGCGCCGCGGACGCTGGATGGATGCACTGCGGCAAAAGCGTATGTCCCTTGTCCTGGTCGCCATTCTGTTGCCCTTGGCGGGATTTACCGCGTATCACTTTTATGAGAAGTGGATGGGCACGCATGTGGCCAGTACCGCGCAAAAGGAGGGAGCGGTATCTTTCTGGGCCGATCCGCAATACCTGATGTATGAACTCGGCCAACCTGGCGTCAAGACGTTCGCGTGGGATCAGTCGGTTCACATGGCGGGAATTCCGCTTCAGAAGCCCATCCAGGTGGCCGGATGGACAAAAATACTCAGTGAAGGGATCACGTTTTCACAGAAAGGGTATCTGCTGCTTCCGGATCACAAGATGACGCTGGATCACATAGGACGGACGCCTCTGCTGTACGTGACGGTCTATCGCAACGCGCGGGGAGAACGCATTTCGATCACGCAGCAAATCCAGCCGATGATGAGTGCGGCCTATCGGCAGGAAAGGCCGGGCGCGCGAATGACGGAGATCCAGCCGACGATCCAGGTGGGGGCGAACTGGATAAGTATGGCGCAATCTCCTGATTCGCTGGTCTACTGGGTGTCCGGCCGGTGGTCCCGCCTTCCCGGCAAGACGCCGTTTCATGGCGAGTACGAGAATATTGTGGCATTCCAGAAAGCTCCTGGCCATTTCATCAAGGAAACGTGTCTCGATGCGTACGGCGGGGTGGGCAAGTCACAGATGCTGGCTTTTGCAAAGGGATATCTTGGGCCGTTTCAGAAGAGGAAAGGGACATGACCCGCCAATCCACTGTCGCGTTGTAGGCGGCAAATTGGCCCTGGACGTACTCAGTGGAATTGGCCTGCATGGCTGCATTGGACCGCTGGGCCGGAGCGGCGGGGTTCGACTTCACGCCCGGATTGAGTTGATGGAACAGCTTGGCATGCAGTTGATCCAGTTATTGGGATAAAGGGGAAGAGTGACGTAGTCCAGCGTATAGTCAGCCGACCGCGTAACGTCCTGGACAACCCGGACCGTTTGACTTGCCGGAGCGGATGCCGCCCAGGCCGGCGTGGCGGCATCACATTCCTGAAAATGCTCCTGCCAGTCGTCGTCATGGGTGTCAAGTGACGAGGATTACTTTTTCATAGATCGTGCAAATGCCACGATGGTTATGATAATGACTGCGACAAAAATCAACAAGGCAATACCTTGACCACCGATGTGACTAAATCCCATAGTACAAACCTCCTGAGAGGACAAATGGGGATGCCTTTGTGTATTTTGTGACGCCTCCACGCGGGATCACTTTCCGATTCACCTTGCTGTAGACCTCGTCCCCGAAGGTGTGTACAACCATGATGCCGGGCGTGCAAAATAGGTTCACCCGAATTGACTGGTCAACACTTTGGGGGCACGTCGAATGATGACGCCAACGTTGGATGCGAGCCCTTGAGCCAAATCGGACTTATGTGGAATGATGATGTTGTAGCAAAACGCCAGCCATGTGTCTATTTCATTCAGATTTTTTGCCGACAATTGGCGAACGTTGTTGGGGGGAATCATGTTCGAAGCAACGGTGAACAAGAACGCCAAATAGGATATATCCTTCTTGCCGTATTTCATGTACAGGTAGGGGTAGAGACCGCTCAAAACACCGGCCGACTCAGAGAGAGTAGACTTGATATAAGTGGAGTTCATCATGGTAGCCTTCCCGTTCACGTATCCATATCGTTTCATGGACACCTCTGACCAATGCAAATTCGACAAAAAGTCCGTCATAGCGGCCTGAACATTCGTTCTGTCGGCAGAAGATTCGCCAAAATTGGTAAACGCAAAGATACTCTGAACAACCATGGCCAGTACCACGGCGGCTAAGATTACCAAACACAGTTTTCTCTTGGCCCAGATGAGCATGTTATCCCACCTCGTAAATGCACTGAAGGGACATCGTCGACGTACGATGGCTCTCAATGGTCCCGATCGTGCTGCTTCGATCACCGCTCAAGTATTCATGGACACAGCAAGTCGTTCCCACTGGGAAATCATAGACTTGGCAACTGGAGCCGAACTGGAAAGATAAAACCACCGATCGCGTTTGCCGTCGTACCAGGCAAGCAAGAATGTTCCATGGTCGTCACGGATGCCTATCTGGTGGCCGCTCATGCGGATCATCCGAAGCGGGGCGAGTGATTGCCCTAGACGTATTGCCTGAGCAGGGCTCGCTGGTTGCTCTTGAAAAAACACGGATGCCGTTCTGCTGTGCGCATTCTGTTTCCACGTCTTCTCAATTGTTGCGGACGTCTCCTGTACAAGCAGGCGGTCCGAACGCATTTGAATATCTGCTGTCGGTCTCGTTATCCGATAGCCTTGTGGGATAGACGCCGGAACAATAAACCAGGACCCCGTCCAGCGGTGGATTTGTTGCCATCCCTGCAGTTCGACATGCACGTACGTTGGCGGTGATTGAACCGGCAGCCGAATACTCTTTGCAACACGGACCAATTGGCTCTTTGACAGAAGAACACTCGACAGGCTGTACGCGATGCCGTGTCTGCTGAAATCCAAGGTGTGAAACGAAGGCGAATAGAACGCGGTCATTCCCTGAGTGGGAACCCGGTGGAATACCGTTCCAATCCGGGGCGGCCACTGTTTAGGCAATGACATTTCCGCCAAGCTCATGTGTGAGCAGTCAGCCGCGAAAAAGCGCGAAGGATACGGTGCGCCTTGACCGATGGTGAGGCTTGTTGGTTTTTCACCAGCCGTATACGCGGGCAGACTGGGGGAGAACGGGAGCAGTTCCCCGTAGAGATCTCCCGAAGCTCTGGATGCGGCCTGCACAGGGTTTGTGAACAGCGTTGCTCCAGTCAGCAGACAGATGTATCCAGCGACTACCGCAAGTGTCCATTTGTGCCTCGCGCGGTTCAGGCAGGCAAAAGAGTGAGCAACCTCTATAACAATCTTGTCTATTGGGTTAATTGGGCCCGTGGATTCCGGTTGCTTTCTCCAGGGCGGCCCAGACTACTCCTTTGTAATCCTCCAGGCCAAGTCCGGCTACGCGAACGCTGTCTGTATCCACGCTGACGGAGATGGATTTGCCTGAGGCGGTGTAGAACGTGAGTTGCGCGATCCCCCAGATAGAAGGCCCTCCGGGATTGATGCCCTCCACGATATTGCGAAGGGAATTCGCCGCTTTCACAATGGTCTGAATCTGGCTGGAGTTGGTGATATCCACCTTGGTCTGAGTCACCTTTGTACCGTATACGGTCATCTTTCCGGCAATCCGCTTCACGTCAATCGGCAAGAAATTGCCCGCTGGGCGGGACGGCACGACGTTGTCTGTCGCCCAGTATTCCATAAGGGTTTTTCCGGAGGAAAGGGTTTTGAAGCTGAGATCGACTGCAATCTGGTGCCCATTCGGTTGGTGAATGGGTTGAAAGACGTACCCCTGCACGAATTCCCCCGTCTTGTAATTGCCTGTGGATCCCGATCCCGTTTGGTGATACCCGGCATTTCCCATTTCCATGAGGTACCACGCCTCTGCATGGCTCACATCCAAGGGGATCACGTAGACAGCTTTGGCGGATCGAACGTACCAAGAGCCCGGGGTCTCTGCGAACGCCAAGGAGAACTTCTGCGTTGTTGTGCCGGCGCTTGGGTAAAGTGGCAAAACGATGCGCGTCGTCCCGTGAACTGGCGGCACAACAGGGCCATCAGATGAACTCGGCATCTTGGATAGAGATTGCGTTAACTCGAGGGTCAACTTCTTCCCTTCAACACGGTCCGTCACCTTTGGGAGCGGGGTTTGATAGATGTTGATCCAATTGTGACCGTCCCAATAGCTTTGGAAGCCGAGCCAGCGGGTGACGTCCAAGACGTCTGCGATAGGGATGTAGGTCTCTGCCGGTTTGGTCGCATCGCTGCGATATACGATGTGCGGAATGTTGGCGACAGTTTGTCCATTGATCTGGATCTGCACATCGCCGGAACCGGGAATGTGCAGGGCGGGCTGAGACGTTTGAATTCCGGGACGTATGCTGAGATTCCAGGTGTGACCATTCCAATCGCTCCGGATGTTCATCAAACGGAGAACTCGAATGACGGAGCCCACCGGGACATCTGCGTTCAAGCCGCCGAGGCCGGACCCGGACAGAATTATGGGCCTGACCACCGTCTTGGAATTGAGGATGAAGCGAGACTGTGTCGTCGTGAACTTGTCGGCAGAATGGGTTGCAGCAGAGACGGTAGTCGACGATGCCAAGGCAACCAGAAGACCGACAATACCACTGCCGATGGCGAGAAAGCGGGACATTCCGTGTCTAGCAGTAACTCGATGAGAAGTCATGGGTTTATCCACCTCCAATAGAACAGACGCGCCTGACCTACATTTGGTTTCAGTTATCGTATCATATTCATCTCGAAGTTTCGCCGGGAGGTCCTCATGAAAGAGATACGCAAGGAGTTTGACAAGATTTTGTCCACCGTTTCGTTGATCCGGATGCGGCGGTCACGGAAGTCGCGCGCGTGCTGAAACCTGGCGTCGGGCCATTTTTGGTTTGCAATGCGCGATGATTCATGGCATAAAGAGAGATTGACGGGAGACCCAGGCAGTTTTTGCAGACTGGAACGTGGAACGGGTAGAAGGGAGCGAGCTTATCGGCTAATGGATCCATGCTTACAACGTGGGTTGAGAGCCACCCTGTGCCATGAAATCCCTGCATTTTCAGACTTCCACAACATCCCGTGATTCACGTTGTTGCTTACCATCCAACCCGTGTGTGGAGTGGGAAAATCCAGTGACAGAGGTTCCGTCTGATTGCGGTTGTATTCATGAACACCTTGGATCGTGCCCCGATAGGACCAGGAACGCCCGCCGTTGGCGCTGTAAGACCACTCATACGGGCTTTGGCCGACTGGTAGGCTGGCAATCAGCCAGACCGTATCGCCGTGAGATGACCATCCGGTCAGTTTCCCGTCCGGTACGCTTTTGGCTTTAGCAGAATGGGGGTAAAAATACGGACTCTGTGCGCCAACGGTCATCGTGTGTTTCGTGACCCGGTACAAACGGAGTTATGAACCACGAGACGACTCTCATCTGGTACGATCCGACCCGCATGGTGACCTTTCGAGCTTCCTTTTACGGCAATATGGCAATCCGCGCGCACTCCATGAATCGCGTTATGGGTGTTTTGATGGGACAAACAAAAAAGGTGAAATATTGACATTCTGATGGAACGTCTTCAGGAGGGTCAAAATCCATTTTTTTCATGTATTCAGCCTACGCAGCAGTACGGTTGACAGCAGATAGAAGAGTGCCCCCACCAGGATTAGAATTACCAGAAATGGCCAACCCGTTGCATGAGAAATTAACTGCGCCGCCACCGTGCCAGTCAACAGACTGACAATGGCCAGTGCGAAGTACCACAGCCGGGGGAAAAGAAACAGGTCCGAGTAGCGTTCCACGGCGGCCTCAGCGTACAAGCGCCTGCCCAGCAGATAGAAAACAGGCAGGATGAGCAGAAAGAGCAGTGTATACCAACCCAGGTGAGGTGTGGATCCTATAAACGAAACGGAGGATACGGTTGTCGTCGCGCCGTTTGGCATGCCGCCGGGATTCGGCATGCTCCCTGATCTTGTATCCATTTGAACAATCTGCGTTGTATAGTAAAACGGCGACAGCCAGGAAACCCATTCGCCGATGCGGCCTGCGAGCGTCAAGTGTCCGTTTACGTTAGCGCCGCTCGGACTCCAGGTATAAAAGGGGTTCAGCGCGCGGGTGATGATCATGCCCAGGGCCAGCGGCGAGGCGGTCGCGAGCAATCCGATCAGAAAAGCGCCCAATCCGCTGCTGACCATGGTCCCCACGACAGACCCCGCCGAGAACATGACCAGAGTGAGCAAGGTGTTGATCCACACCCAGTACCACGCGATGGAGACTGGGAAACCCGCGCGAGTTGCCATATCCCCGAGCACTAGCAGGAGGGTGTTGCATAACATCGCAAACAAAATGGCCGCACAGCCGAGCAGCCACTTCACCTGAAACACGTTTGCGCGCTTGAGCGGCAATGTCCAGGCGTACAGCAGACCTCTCTGATTTCGCTCGTATGTCATGAGAACGACACCGAGCGCGAGCGCGACCACCGCGTTGAATCCAAAAAGTCCTGGAGCCACCTGCAGGTCTACATGAGAAGGGAGTACAGGAGCGACCGGATTCTGGATTCCATACACCGTTGGGTAGATGACATCCCATAAGAACCGCTGGCCCACCGTTCCCACCGAATAACCCGCCAAAAAGTGTCCACCATACAAGACAGCGTTTCCCATCAGCAGGAGCGTCGCCACGATCAACCAGATGCGGCTGACCTTCCACTCCCTGATCAGCAGGGCCCGCAATACACGTTCTCCCAATCGATCCGCCTCCTTCGCTCCCTGCCGTTGTAGTTAATCATCAAAGCACGAGCGAACCATCCCGCGTATATCCCCGCGCCCGCAGCACGGCGCTCACGGCGTCTTCCAATCCCAACTCAAGGGCCTCTGTTGCTCCCAGCCCCGCATCATGCAAGGAAGGAACCAGATCCCCCGCCTCGCGATCGACCAATAGGGTATGGACTTGACCCGCGGACACCAGTTCCAGCAGCGCGGGATGATTGCGGACCGATGCGGGCAGGCCCTGTCGCGCCACCACCTGCAGGCGGGAAAATCGGGATCGAAGATCTTCTACAGACTGGGAAACAATCATGCGCCCCTGATACAGGACGGAGACGGTGTCGACCAGACGCTCAAGTTCTGTGACCTGGTGGGTGGCCATGAGAACGGATGTTTGGCCGCCCGCCGCCTCTTGCATCAAGAGTTGGTAAAATTGCCGTTTCACCACCGGATCGAGTCCGCCCGTCGGCTCGTCCAAAATGAGCAGGTCCGGCCTGACGGCGAGCGCCACAGCCAGGCGCAACTGCATCGTCGTTCCCGCCGACAAGTGGCGGACCTTCGCCTGCAACGGCAGTTCCAATACTTCCAGCAAGCGCCGCATACGCTGTGCGTCATAGCGTTCATAAAGCAAGCTGATAAATTCACACAGGTCCCGGACGCGAAACGTTGGGAAGACCTCACCGTCGGCGCCCACATAATGAACGCGCTGGCGAATGGCCGCCGCTTCGCGCGGCAACGCCTGGCCGAACACCCTTACCGTTCCGGCGTCCGGCCACATCACGCCCACCAACAAGCGCAAGAGGGTGCTCTTGCCTGCGCCGTTTGCCCCAACCAGGGCATTTATGCTGCCTTCTCCTACGGCCAGATTGACTTGATCCAAAGCCCGCCGTCTGTAAAACCACTTACTGACTCCTATCGCCTCAACCACCGGTGCGATGGCCGTCACTCCCTCTCCGCACGCCAGCGCTGGAGCCCCTCTTCGAACATGGCCCGCAACGCGTCATCCGACATCTGTAAATGGTGGGCCTCAATGATCAATCCGCGGATGGATGCCCGCATCTCTTCCCTGCGGGCATCCCCATTGACCACAACAGGAGTCTGTGCGATAAATGTTCCCCGCCCCCGCAGCACCTCGATAACGCCTTCGCGTTCGAGTTCCTGGTAGGCGTGTGCGATCGTATTATGGTTGATCATCAATCCCGCCGCCAGTTCGCGCACAGAGGGCAGACGGTCGCCGCCGGCCAGCACGCCTTTTGCGATCGCCGAGCGGATACCTTCGACAATCTGCTGGTACATGGGGGTTGGCGATCGCGGATTTACATCCGGCCACATCACCAGCCCCCCTTTCAGAGATTGCCCGAAAAGAGGCGGGAACGCTGCGGCGCAGGGCTCTGTCTCGCGCTGGACAAGCGTGCTCATGTACCCACTTGTACACTCCGCGCGCCTGTCCAGGCTTCGCCAAACCTCTGCTTGCCTCTTGTCTCGACCCTTTCGGACACGCACTTGAAGCACTTGTAAACCGGCCATGTGTCTATGTGTACCGTAACGAACGGTACACATAGAGTGTACTATGCGGCGCGTGTCTTGTCAACATCCTCTCTCTCACAAAAAGGGAACCGAGTGGAAATTGCGGCGATTGAGCGTGGACTGCCGGACAGGCCGGCGACACGCCTTCACTGCCGGACAGGCCGGCAGCGCCGGCTGGATCTTCCTTCGATCGGAAAGGCCAGCGGCACGCCTGTACATTGGCGGGCCGCCGTGCGGACTGGGGAGGATCAGAGAGCGGATCGGAGGGCTTCTCGCGCGCGGGTCTGGTAGAGTGGACTGGCGGGCGGATCAGAGATCAGAGTTAGAGGTAGGGGCTTTCGTGTCTCGCCTTCAGGCGCTGCCAGCGGCGCTCCACTTCGTCGGAAAACTCCCGCAGTCTGTCCTGGTGCTCTGGCTTCAGCAGATGCTTTGTTTTTCCCATCGTTTTCAGCCAGTCGCCCACCGGGATGCGCCTGTTCTTTTCTTCCGGGTCGTACGTGATGGTCGTGATCCCGTGCTCGACTTCGTAGAGCGGGAAGAAGCAACTGTCGACGGCCGCGCCGACAATCTCGTGCCCCGCCTCTTCGGCCGACTTCCAGTTGAGGGGACAGGCGGTCAGGAT